>CAMARL010000041.1 GCA_945860325.1 Spirosoma fluviale
AAAGACAGCTAAATCATATTTTTTTCTTATTTTTGAAAACAAACACTAAAAAAATACATGCTAAAAAGAATTATAGCCGCCACATTCGTTGTTTTATCCGTTTTGCAATTAAATGCCCAAGGTCCTTCGGGCGTCACTTACAATGCAAACAATCGCTTTGAGCAATTAGAGTCCACCTTGCCCACCCCTAATTCGTATCGAACTGCGAGTGGTTCACCTGGAAAAGATTACTGGCAACAACGTGCTGATTATGATATTAAAGTGGAATTAGATGACATCAACCGTAAAATCATAGGTACGGAAACGATTACCTATTTCAACAATTCGCCAGATGAATTACCTTACATTTGGATTCAATTAGACCAAAATATTTTCGAGAAAGGAACCATTAAAAAAACCTCTGCCACGGGAGATATTAATAAGGGAATCAGTGCCAGTATGTTTGAGGAATTAACGGACCCAAGAGAATACGGATATAAAATTACTTCCGTAAAGGATATCAAAGGTAACCCTCTAAAGCATACGATTAATCAAACGATGATGCGGATTGACTTGCCTGCGCCTTTAAAATCAGGTGGAAATATAAGTTTTTCGATCGACTGGAATTATTTAATTACTGAATATTATGGTCGATCAGGCTATGAACTATTTCCTAAAGATGGAAACGCGAATTACTTCATCGCCCATTGGTTTCCACGCCTTGCCGTTTACAACGATGTATACGGTTGGCAGCACAAACAATTCATAGGCCAAGGAGAGTTCACCTTGAATTTTGGTAATTATAAAGTAGCCATTACGGTGCCTAATGACCATGTTATAGGTGCCTCAGGCGAGTTACAAAACGCAACGCAGGTGATGACGGCGGCCCAATTAAAACGTTGGGACCAAGCAAAAACAGCGGTTAGGCCTGTGATCATCGTGACTCAAGCGGAAGCGGAGAAAGCGGAGAAAAATAAGCCGACAGGTAAAAAGACGTGGATATACAAAGCTGACAATGTACGTGATTTCGCATTTGCGAGTTCACGTAAATTTATTTGGGATGCGATGCAAGTTGACGTAGAGGGGAAAAAAGTTTGGGCCATGTCCTATTATTCTAAAGAAGGAAATCCGCTTTGGGAAAAATACTCTACGATGGCGGTAGCTCATACGCTAAAATCCTATTCCAAAAGAACCATCGCTTATCCATACCCCGTGGCTATTTCTTGCCATTCAACTTTAGGTGGCGGAATGGAATATCCGATGATTTCATTTAATGGAGGCCGACCGGAAACGGATGGAACGTATACTGAAAATACAAAAAATGGGATGATCGGTGTGATCATTCATGAAGTTGGACATAATTTCTTCCCCATGATTATCAATTCAGATGAGCGCCAATGGTCTTGGATGGATGAGGGTTTAAATACCTTTTGTCAGTATTTAGCTGAAATGGAATGGGATCGCAACTTTCCTGCGCGTCGCGGAGAGCCGCAAGATATTGTTCCTTACATGCGTTTAGATACCAAAAACCAAGTGCCTATCATGGCCAACTCGGAAAACATTATGGATTTTGGAAACAATGCCTATGCAAAGCCCGCGACAGCCTTAAATATCCTTCGTGAAACGGTCATGGGGAGAGAATTATTTGACTATGCCTTCAAAGAATATGCGCGCAGATGGGCATTCAAGCAACCTTATCCAGCTGACTTTTTTAGAACGTTAGAAGATGCCTCGGGCGTCGACTTAGATTGGTTTTGGAAAGGCTGGTTTTATGGCACCGAACCGGTGAACCAATCCATCGAAACCGTGGAGTGGTTTGGCATAGACACGCAAGATCCGGTGGCTAAAAAAGGGGGAGATAAAGCAGCGGCTCAAGCCAAGCGTCAAACCATTTCAAGCATTCGAAATAAAACGGATATTAAATCCACCGTTGTCGAGGAAAATCCGGATCTAACTGATTTCTATAATACGTATGATCGTTTTGCGCCCACGGATGCCGACAAGAAAAAGTATGAAGATTATATAGCTTCTTTAAATGACGATGAAAAAAAATTAGTCGCTCAAGGAAAGAACTTTTACGTGGTTAATTTCAAAAACAAAGGAGGCTTACCTATGCCAGTGATCATTAAATTAAATTATGAAGATGGTACGGAAGAGGTCTTGAGATTCCCTGCTGAGGTGTGGAGATTGAATGATGTGGAAGCTAAAAAAATAATTCCAACGAGCAAAAAAGTGGTTAAATGGACCTTGGATCCTTATTATGAAATTGCGGATATCGACACCGATGATAACGCATTCCCACGGGAACCGGCAAAACCGACCAAAGTTCAATTATTTAAAGAACAAAAGAGATCTTACTCGCTTGATAGTAATCCCATGCAGGATGCGAAAAAAGCTAAAGAAGCAGCTGGAGCAGTAACTGGTTCGAAGAACTAAAAATGATTTGAGTTAAAAGCGTCTGAAATGATATCGATTTCAGACGCCTTTTTATTTATACAAACCAAAGTTTCATGGACGCAATCACTAAAACCAAAGCTAAAATCCATTTGACTTTTTGATTGGAGGCAATTTTGGAGCCCCAACTCGCACCTATGAATCCACCAATTAATGAGGCGATGAGCCAATAAATCATTTGAGATTGATCCAGTGGAATCCATGTTTTTAAGCCTGCTAATCCTGCGACTGAATTGACAAAGATAAATAAAGCGGATACAGCCGCGGCTTCTTTTATATTAGACCAACGAAACAACAATAAAAGAGGACTTAAAATAATTCCGCCACCGATGCCAATCATGCCAGATAACAACCCGATGATACCTCCGATGAAGATCCCTAAAACCGGAATTAATGTTTTCGATTTTTCTTCCTTCAGTTGGTAGACCATTCGAATCACCGCCATCAACAAGCAAAAACCTAATATCTGTTTGTAGGTAGAATCTGTTAAAGGAATCTTTGCCCCAAAAAATGCAGCCGGAATGGATCCTAATGCAAAAGGCCAAAAAAGCTTCCACCTAAAAAAACCTTGTCGAAAAAATGCAATAAATGACATCAGGGAAACCCCTAGATTTAAAAGCAAGGCAGTCTGTTTCATGATGGAAGGAGCAACGACAAAAATAGCCATCACGGCTAAATAACCACTCGCACCCCCATGCCCAACAGATGCATATAAAAAAGCCATGATGGCTAATAAAAGAATTAAAGACTCTGGTTGGAACGCGAAATCAAACAATAATGGGGACATGATTTATTATTTACGCAACAATAATCTGACATAAATATAAAATTTTTCCCAGTCGGGAACACGAATTCTTTCTTCTTTGATTCTTGCGGCAGGTAGCGCTTTTATTTTTTCAAATAAACGAATGTAGTATTCAAAGGCTAATAAAACTCCCTTCTTTGCGACTTCGGGAAGGCCATTGATTCCCCTTAAACCTGCATCAAAATCCAACTGAATATCGTCTTCTATTTCACGTTTTTGAGCGTCTGTAAACGTATTAAAATCAATATTTGGGAAATATACGCGGCCCCGCTCTTCATAATCGGAACGAATATCGCGAAGAAAATTAATTTTTTGAAATGCCGAACCTAATGCGCAAGCATCTGATTTAAGTGACTCATATTCGGAAGGATTTCCAGCGCAAAAAACACGTAGGCACATTAAACCTACCACCTCGGCAGATCCATAAATATATCGTTTATATTCCTCGGGATTATAATGGGTTTCCGTTAAATCCATTTCCATAGAATATAAAAAAGCTTCAATTAAGTCATGCTCCATGCTGAATTCATTGACTACCCACTGGAATGAATGCAAGATGGGATTTAGGCTGATTTTTTCTTCGATGGCTTGGTAGGTATCTGCTTTAAATCGGGCTAATAATTCCCTTTTGTCGTGGGTGTGAAATGTATCCACAATCTCATCGGCCAATCGCACAAAGCCATAAACAGCGTAAATAGCATCATGAACTTTCGTGTCCAAGGTCCTTATTCCCAATGAAAATGATGTGGAATAGGCCCGAGTTAATAATTTACTGGAAGCAAGCGATACCTTTAAATATAAATCCATATACGCTAATTTAATTCTTTATGCACTTCTGAGGCAACCACCAATCCTGAAATAAGTGATGGAGGAACCCCAGGTCCGGGAACGGTCAGTTGGCCCGCATAATACAAATTTTTAAGATTTTTATTTTTCAAAGAGGGCTTCAAAATCGCTGTTTGCATCAGCGTATTGGCTAATCCATAAGCATTTCCTTTGAAAGCATGGTAATCATTTTTAAAGTCCTTGTGTGCATAAGAGCGCTTATAGACGATTGAATCTCGAATGTTTACGCCACAATATTCTTCTAGTCTGTCCATCAATTGGCCAAAATATTTTTCTCTTACCTCCTCATTATCCGTTAAATCTGGTGCCACGGGAACTAATAGAAATATATTTTCACAGCCCTCCGGAGCTACAGAAGGATCTGTCACGGAAGGGGCTGAAACATAAAACAAGGGATCGGATGGCCATTGAGGATCCGTATAAATTTCGTGTGAGTGAATTTTAAAATCTCGGTCAAAAAATAAATTATGGTGTTTTAACCGAGGAATGCGTTTAGAAATACCCAGGTAAAATAATAAAGAAGAGGGTGCCATCACTCGCTTATCCCAATAATCCTCATCATAATTGCGATAGTTTTCACCTAAAACTTCTTCTACATGGTGATAGTCTGCGCTTGCGACCACAGCATCGGCTTCATGAAATCCTGATTTTGTGTTCACGCCTTTGACCTTAGCATCTGCCATTTCAAATGAACTTACTTCCGAATTATAGGTGATTTTAACTCCTTTTTCCTCTGCGAGCGAAACCATGCCTTTGACAATTAAATGCATCCCTCCCATCGGGTACCAGGTGCCTAATTTAATTTCGGCAAAATTCATTAAGCTATACATCGCCGGAGTATTTTGGGAGATAGCGCCTAAAAATAAAATGGGAAATTCCATTAATTTCAAAAGCGTAGGCGATTTAAAGAATTTTCTAATGTGGGTGTAGAAGGATTGAAAAACGTCTAACCTTAGCACGTCGATCAATAAGCCGAGGCTTAAGAATTCCGTTATTTTACGAGAGGGTTTCCAAACAAATTTCTGAATACCCACTTTATATTTATAGGAGGCTTGGTCTAAAAACTGGTCTAAAGAATGGGCCGCTCCCTTTTCAAACGTTTCAAAAAGATCGCGTAATTCGGCATAATTGGCGGGCAAGTTAATCACCTCGTCTTTGGACAAAATAACAGCATAGGACGGATCAAGTCGAATTAAATCATAATAATCCGATGGTTTTTTTCCAAAGCGTGCAAAATATGTTTCAAATATATCAGGCATCCAGTACCAACTAGGCCCCATGTCGAACTTAAATCCTTTTTCGGAAAATACGCGTGCGCGGCCACCCGCCATTTCATTTTTTTCTAAAATTTCGACTTGATAGCCTAAATCAGCTAAGGCGGTGGCGGTAGATAGTCCGGAAAATCCGGCGCCAATGACAATAATTTTTTTGTTTTTATTCATCAAAAAAGGATTGGACAAATATATAAAATTTAGCGTTTCAAATTTGATAAAAAGAAAAAGTCAGATAAAATCTGACTTTTTACACTTCTAATCTGTTAACCAAAAAACTATAAAAATCTATGCATACATTTTAAGCGAGCTCTTCAATGTTTTTCTAGCAATGTGAATTCGATTTTTGACTGTGCCAATCGGCAAATCTAACTCTTCAGCGATTTCATGGTATTTAAAACCCTTGAAATACATTAAAAAAGGAACCCTATATATTTCTTCTGTCAGGCTAAGTGCCTTGTTGATATCTTCTTTGATAAAATGACTAATGGCATTATTTTCCTGTAATGAATCACTGGAATTTATAAAATGTAAATTTTCAGTGGTGTCAATAAACGTATTTCTACGAACCATTCGTTGGTACTGCGTGATAAATGTATTTTTCATGATCGTAAATAACCATGCTTTCAGATTTGTCCCATCTGAATATTTGTCACGGTTGGTGTAGGCTTTCACTAAAGTATCCTGCACCAAATCGTTTGCGTCGTCTAAATCTCTAGTCAAACGCAAGGCAAATGGCTTTAAAAACTTAGAAAAGTTACCTACTTGGTAAGAAAATTCTAACGCCGTCATATTTTTTGTTCTTTGTTTTGTTCAACAAATATATTAAAAGTTTAAACAAAACAATTTAATTAATAATAAATTTTTTTTTCCTATTTCGATCATTTAGCATCGAATTTGCCCGACAAATCCTTTTAACATTAATAATTGATCTTATTTGACACATTATTCATATTTTTGCCCTCTTAATTATTTTTTTTCATTCATGATATCACCTAAATTTCTTTTATTTTTTTATTTACTCTTAACGTTTCAAGGCATTTCTCAAACGACATGCAATTGTACATTAAAGGGAAAAGTAATTTCAAAAGAAAGCGGTGAGGTCATTCTTGGTTCATACGTATATTTGAAAGGCCAAAAAACAAAAGCTCAAACAGACGAAAAGGGGAATTTTAAATTAGAAAAAATTTGTCCCGGAACTTATTTGTTGGTCTGTGAAATGAGCAGCTTCAACAAAGTTGAGACGCCCATTACCTTAAAGGACCATGACGACCTAACAGAAAATCTGAGCCTAGAAACACACGAAGAGCATCTGATGGAGGTATTGGTCACCGGAAAAAAAACGGAAAACACCTCCCAACTCAAAGGGGAATTAAGTGCTGAAGAACGTTCCCAAAGAAATGGATTAAGCCTAGGTGAAATGCTAAAAGGAATTTCAGGCGTTCAAAGTTTGCAAACAGGAAGCAGCATTTCTAAACCCATCATTCATGGCATGCACTCTTCCCGGGTGATCATTCTAAATCAAGGCGTGCGGCAGGAAGGCCAACAATGGGGCAGTGAACATGCGCCGGAAGTAGATCCATTCGTCTCTAAAAACATACAAGTGATTAAAGGCCCTGCAGGACTTAGGTATGGAGGCGATGCGATTGGCGGCCTCATTTTAATGGAACCAAATTCATTGCCCGACACCAGCGGAATTTTAGGAGAGGCTCAAACCATATTTTTCACGAACGGAAGGCAATTCGTCACTTCGGGCATGTTAGAAGGAGGATTTAAAAATGCAAATGGTTGGGGATGGCGAGTTCAAGGAACCTTAAAAAATGGAGGTAACACAAAAACGGCCAATTACTATTTGGCCAATACGGGTGTCGAAGAACAAAATTTTTCAACGGCCCTAGGTTATAAAAATCAAAAGTTTGGCACCGATTTGTTTATCAGTCGCTTCCACTCTGTCGTAGGCATTTATGCTGGATCCCATATCGGCAACATTAATGACCTCAAAACGGCTATTGCCAGCGATAGGCCATTTGAAATTTATACGCCAACAAATTTCATTAGAGAGTTAGAACGACCCAACCAAGATATCATACATTCACTGACAAAATTCAAGGCTTACCTCAATCTAACCAATAAAACGATTAGGATGAACGTGGCATATCAAGATAATGAACGGCTGGAATTTGATGTCATGCGATTAGGGAAAAACATCAACACATTAAGTTTTAACCTTGAGACCTTAAGTTCTGAAATTTTAATCGACGAGTCCAACTCCTCAAAATTATGGAAAGGGAAATTTGGCTTAACGTTTTTAACCCAAGGCAATCTTACATCAGGTAATCGAGTAAATCTACCCACGCTCACGTCTAGTTTGCTGCCGAATTATTACCTAAGTAACCTAGGTATTTTTGCTTTAGAAAGGTATGTCAATCAAAAAATGGAAATCGACATGGGACTCCGATTAGATACAAAAGACATTGAAATTCATCGGCCTATTCAAAATTATTCAACCAACATTAAGCGTGAATTAACTAATTACATAGGTCTTTCAGGTAGTTTGGGTTTAAAATACCATTGGACGCAAAATTTTGAAAATCACCTGATTTTCGCTAGAGCATTTAGAGCCCCAAGTCCGAATGAATTATTTTCAAATGGTGTCCATCACGGGGCAGGCGCATACGAAATAGGTGATCCTTTCTTGAAAGGAGAAACTGCCTACAATATAAGTCTAAACTCTTTGTATAGAACCGAAAAATTGGAGCTAGAAATAGGTCTATATACCAATACTATTCATCATTTTATCTATTTAAAGCCTTTAATGGAAAAAGGAGAACCCGCGTTTATTACGACTGTAAGAGGCAGTTTTCCTGCATTTACCTACGAACAAATTAACGCTAGTTTTAAAGGAATGGACGCACAAGTGTCCTACAGCATTTCTGAATCTTGGAGTCTTCAGCAAAAAACAAGTATTGTTCGGGCTTATGATGAATTAAATAATACCTACTTGGTGAATATTCCGCCTGACCGATTTGAATACCTGATTCGTTATCAATTCAAAAAACACAAGCAATATGTAAGTTGGGGCATGACCCAAATCTCCACTCAAAAAAGAGTAGAAATAAACGCTGATTTTTCGCCTCCGCCGAAAGGATATATCCTTGGGCAAGTACATTGGGGGATCTCAATAAATAAATTTGACTTGGGGGTTTCAGTCACCAATGCATTCAACCAAGCTTACCGAGATTACCTAAATCGATTCCGGTATTTTGCAGAAGACCAAGGACAAAACATCAGTTTCAGAGCCACTTATCGCTTCAGCTAATTACCTTTTAAGCCAAGATTCAGGATTTTGTCGAACCGTATTTTTCCAAACCTGGAAATTAATTTCTGCAGTCCCATCCTCATCTGATGCCACCGTTCCTATCCGCTGTCCCGTACGAACCCGCTGACCCGTAGAAACCGATACGTTGTCCAACTTACTATATACAGTAAAATAGTCACCATGTTGGATCGCAACCACCGTATTAATCCCAGGAATATTAACCACCGACTGCACAATGCCATCATATACGGTATGAACAGCTGCACCAGCGGACGTTTGAATATCAATCCCATTGTTGTTAATCATGACCCCCTTCAAAATGGGATGTTTATGAACTCCAAAATGATCCGAAATGAATCCCGATGGGACAGGGAAAGGCATTCTGCCACGTAATGCCGCAAATGAAACAGCTAATTTAGCCTCATCAGCATTCATGTAGTAGGTATTTTTCTCTAACACAGGCTCTGCCACCACTTCTTTGGTTGTAGCTTTTTCTTTGACAATTTCCTTTTTGGATTCCGACTTCGAAACTTCTTCCACTTTATCAGCAGGCTTTTCATATTTTTTAACGAGGCCATCTTCCAATTTAGGTTTGGGTAACTCCGGCTTATTGACTTCTAATTTCTTAGCCTGAGCCGCCATACGTAATCGGCGCTCCCGCTCCATACTTTTTTGAATCTCTCGTTGAACTATCCCGGCTATTAAATTATCCAATTTCCTAATCGCTAATTTTTTACGCTCCAACTCAATCTTCAATTTTTTCTCTTGTTGGGTTAATACCGTCACCACCTTCGCCTCTTTCGTTTTCATGACCTCCAACTTCACCTTTTCTTTTTCCTTAACCACTAACACTTTTTTCTCTTCATTTTTTTTGAAAATCACTTGCTGCTTTTTCGACATTAAGTCTTGGCGAGTCTCAAAAATCTTTTTAGCCTGCCCTTTTCGATTCGAAGTATATTGTTTTAAAAAGTCAAACCGACGAACAAACTCTCCTAAATCTGACGATAAAAGCAAAAAACTTAATTTGTTATTGACCGTCGACACTTTCTCCGCCTCATATAACATCTTAGCATACGCTTGCTTTAATTTCGCTAATTTGACGGCCAACTTATCACTTTCCTGGGTTAATATTTTAGCCTCGGACGCCAATAAATTTTGATTTTCATTCAGTATATTGATTTGCTTCTTTTGAACAACAATCTGCTCCTTAAGTACATTTAATTTACCAATTGATACCTTTTTCTTTTTTGATGTTTTTGAAATGATCGAATTCAACTCCTTTATTTTCACCAAATTATCATTCTTTTGCTGCTCTAATTGAGTTTTTTTATCCACTTGAGCATAGGTCTCAAAACCAATAAAAAGGGCAATCAATAAAGTGATATAGTGTAATTTCATTTACGTGTAGGATTCAATAATTTTTCCGGAACCTTAAATGGAAATTCCAATGGTGTATCAAAAAGCTCTACTTTAGAGTATTTAATAGTAATCAACGTATTCACACTTTTATTATCCTTATCCTTAACATCCAAATTAATTTGACTAGAAAAAGGAAAAAGTACCTGATTCAATAAGGTGAATTCCTCAAAATCCATGGTCATCTTATTGCTTGTGGGAACGTCATTAACTAATAACTTTTTTAATTTTCGATTAGGTCCTACCATATTATCAATATTAATTCTCCCCTCTTGCTGCTTCAAAATTATATTTTCATTCTCTCGGATAACTCTTGAATTATTCTTTTTATAAGGCTGATTCCCCACAATGAGCGACTGAAGAATTGAATAATCCACCTTAAAACCCATCATCACACTGACGCTATCATAGGTTAAATCAAAGTATTCCCCATTGATTTTTTGATACAATTGAACCTTATTTTTTGAAAACAAACCTGTCGCTCCCGTAAAACCAGATTGTGATATATTAACCCAAATTAAGCTATCTTTTTTCATACGAATATCGACCGTATACGTATCTTGGTTCTGCTGAGTCTTCCACACTATTTTAGACTTCGCTTTCAAAAAGTTAAAATTTAAATCTTCAGGGGCTAATTTTAATTCAGCATCATCTATTTTCAAGGGCTCTTTGGTTTTCTTTGCCACCGAGTCAATCAAATTGACTTCCTTTTTCGCTAAAGTATCTACTGTTTGGCTAATTGATGTCGCCAATAGGGTGGGAACGACGACCTTTTTCCCACAAGAAAAAATGCTAAAAGCAGTGAAGAAAAAAATAATGATTCGGCGCATCTTAAAATTTAAGCGAATAAGCGTTTACAAAATTATCTCAATTTTCGATAATTCGTTTATTTTCAATCTTTTTATCCAATTTATTACTTGCTCCTTCTAGTGAATTTGCTGTTTTCCAAGCCTTAACTGCCTCATCTACACGCCCATTCTTAAAAAGCGCGTCTCCATAATGTTCCCAAACCGTTGAGCTATTTTGCTTCTCATCCTTCAAGGCTTTTTCAATATAAACTAATGATTCTAAGTACTCACCTCTTTGAAACAATACCCAAGCGTAAGTATCCAAATAAGTACCATTAGTAGGAAATTTGTCCACTAACTTCTTCGACATGAGAGCAGCCTTATCCAAACGGTCACGCCTCAAAGACAAGTAATAACTATAATTATTTAAAACATGTTCTTCCATGGGATTTACGACTAATACCTTGTCAAAACAAGCATCGGACTGCTTATATAGGCCTTTGGAATGATAAGCGTCCCCCATGATACCATATAATTGCATATACCAGCCATCTTGGCTATTGGCCATAGGAATCGCTCCCTCAAATGAACGAATGGATTCATTTATTTTTCCATTCAAATACTCCGAAAACCCTTTTTGAAACCATAAAAACCCTTGATTTGGAAAAAGAACAAGGGCCTCTTCAGCATGTAAAGTTGCACTATCCAACAAGTTCATCTCGTAATCCAATTGAATTATTCGAGCCCAAACTTCAAACTTAGAATTACCCATTCTCGCCGCATGTAAGTATGAAACTTGCGCTTCTTTGAACTTGGATATATTCGCCCATAAATCACCTTCAAGTGCAGAAAACCTCGGATCTACAGGATATAGGCCCTTTAATTCTAAAACCATTTCATGGACCGTTTGCCAGTCTTCTCTCGACTTAATTAATCCTAAAATTTGTATGGTTAATTGGCCCAAAATCTCCGAACTCATTCGTGAATCTGAAGCCGCACGAAAAATTTCTACACAGGTAGAATCCAAATTTTTAGCTCCCAAAAACAATTTAGCACTCATTAAATTCAATTGGCCCTGACTCGGATATTTTAATTTCAACGGGCGCAGTTCGTCTTGCAAGGTCTTTCCAGCCACCAAATCCCAAACCGTTTCCATCTGATCCCAAGTAAATAATAATTCATCAGGTGAATTTTCGATCAAGCTAAAACCAGCATTCATGGCCCCTAAAACATCCTTATCCTTTAAATAAATAAATTGCTTCGTTCGAACAATTTCCGGAAAGTCCTCCAACCAAACCTCCACCTTCTTCAATGCATTCAAAGCTTCCTTGCCATTTTCTTTCCATAAATAGGCCTGCGCTAAACGCAATCCAATCTCAGGCTGGATCTCGTCAAATTCAGACATTTTATGAAGTGCTTCCAAGGCCTCATCTATCTTGCGTAAATCTAACGCGATGTCCGCATAGAAAAGTCCATAATCCATGGAGTGAGGGGAAAGTTTCCAAGCCTCCGCCGCATTTTTAAAAGCCAAAGAATTTTTATTTTGTGCCAAATAGGCCTTTCCAAGATAATAATAAATGGAAGGTTCATTAGGAACTTCAAGAATCAAATGTTCCCACACTAAAATGGCTTCATCAAAATCATCCTTAATGTAATGCCTCATCCCCTCAGTCATTAATTCCTCCAACTGCGCACCCGTCAAGTTATGAGCCTCCTGCTTTTTCTTTTGACCAAATAAGGGACTCAAAGAGAAACAAACCAATAAAAATATATAAAGCCGAATTTTCATAAATAGAGCGAATATACCATTTTGAATCATCAATTTTAAAATAAATTCAATAGATTCGCTGAATTAACCTAATAAGCTCATGATAAAATATTTGTTGTCCCTCTGCATGCTACTAAGTTTGCCTTCCTTCGCTCAAGAAAAAAC
>CAMARL010000042.1 GCA_945860325.1 Spirosoma fluviale
ATTAGTGCCGACTCACGTCAATTTTACAGAGAATTATCCATTGGAACCGCTAAGCCTAGCTTGGCGGATCAAGGTGGAGTTACTCATCACTTTATTGATTCCCATTCCATTCATGATTATTTTTCACCAGGTGATTTTGAACGCGACGCTTTGGTACGATTAACATCCTTGTTTGAACAACATGATTTTGTGATTGCCACGGGTGGGTCTGGACTTTACCTGAAAGCATTAATCGAAGGCCTAGATGAAATGCCCGACATCGATATGGAATTAAGGAATTCACTGATGTCTAGGTTAAAAGAGGAAGGCTTGAGCGCTTTATTAGATGAACTTAAGATAAGAGATCCTGAGTATGCAAGCCAAGTCGATTCAAAAAATCCGCAACGTGTCGTGCGTGCGTTGGAAGTATGTATATCAACCTCCAAAACCTATTCAGAATTCAGAAAAAGCAAGTCGGATATTCGTCCTTTTAAGATTTTAAAATATTGTTTAGATCGGCCTAGAGAGGAATTGTACCAACGAATCGACGCCCGGATGGATGCGATGCTTGCCGATGGGCTTATAGAAGAGGCCAAAAAATATGCCGATTTCCAAACCAATTATGCACTTAAAACCTTAGGCTACAAGGAAGTATATGGCTATTTACGCGATGAATACGATGAGGCTGAATTAATCAGGTTGTTGAAACGCAACAGCCGACATTACGCTAAAAAGCAATTGACCTGGTTTAGGCATCAAGATGAATATGTATGGTTACATCCTGACCAGGCTAAAAATAGTATTTTAAAAGATCTAGAGCGATAAAAACGCTTCTAGTCCCCCCTCTAAATTTCGACAGTTTTTGAAACCTTTTGCGGCTAAGAGTTGGCACGCGATATGACTTTGCGTACCATTATAACAAATCAATGTGTAGCTGTTTTCTGGGGAAATTTCGTTGATTCGTGCGAGTAAATCATCCAAAGGAATATGAATTCCCCCTACATTAAAATCGTCCCATTCTCTTTGCGTTCTAATATCTAACACCGCAATGGCATCCAAGTTTTGTTTGAATGCTTGGGCTGAAATACTATTCATGTTAATATCCGGCTGATTGCCAAGCGACCATACCACCGATTAAATTTCGTGGATTAGTAAATCCTTCCGACAATAAATATTCCTTTGCGCGACCAGAACGTGCGCCAGATCTACAATGAAGAATGATTTCTTCGTTTTTCCAAGCGTCAATTTCATCCAAACGATCAGGCAATTCTCCTAACGGAATTAAGATAGCTCCAATATTGAATTCGTCAAATTCGTATTCCTCTCTTACGTCAATGATGTGTAGTTTTTCGCCTTGATCGATTCGTTTTTTAAGTTCGTCTATTTGAATATCTTCCATGATTTATTGGTTTTCTCCGCCTACAATCCACACGTCAATCGCATCTCCTGGGCGGATGCTTGTTCCGGTGCAAGTGGCGCAACTTTGTTTAAATACGGTTCCAGCGGGGAATTCGCTATTCGCTTCATAGGTTACTTTCCCTATTTTCAAATTCATTCCTGCTAAAATGATATTGACTTCGTCCATGGGTTTCCCTACTAAATCAGGCAATTCCATGTCTACATTGGCTGTTCCATTTCCAATAAATAGGTCTACAGCAGTACCTTTGGGTATGCTAGCTCCCGCCTCGATTTTTCTGCCAAAGGCTTGAACTTCAATCACTTCTTTAATTCTAGGATCATTAACTTCATGCACAATTCCTTTTCTTAAACCTAAGATAAAAAGTTGTTGCTCTGCGCTTCGCACGGACAAGCCGACCAACGTAGGTAACTTGATCGTCGGAGGAGTTTCTGAATTGATGGTAATGTATATTTTTCTGCCTGATTTGACCAATGAATTTGGCATCGGGTATTGAGATAAAATGGTTAAAGGAGGTTTATCAGCGGTGAAAGTGCAATCCGAAATTTCATATTCCAACTCATTTTGACTAATCAACTCTTCCATTTTTTCGACGCTCATTCCTTTTAGATTAGGAACTTTAATCGTTTCGCCGTGATGGGTACTCCAAGGTAAATAGACAAAAAAGAAGCCGAAAAACAAGACTAAAAATAAGGAAATAATGATCGCTATGTGCGTATAAAGATCTTTCTTAGTTTGAGTCGGAATGATGGCCATATGCTTTTAAGTCGAATTTACTGCAAGTTATAATAAATATGTGGCAATTTGGAAATTGTCTAATGGAAAATATGGCTGCCTTTGAGAAAAAAAAAGAGACGCGATTATCGCGTCTCTTTAGGCTATTGATTCATTTTTGAATTAATATTTAAACACTTTATTTCCAGCCATTACCTCTTGCGTTTTCTCGTCGAAAGTTACACGCATTCCTGTGCGATATGCCGCGTTCGACATAATCGTTGCAATAGAATGTTGGTATCCAGCTTCGATAGGAGCATTTGGAGTCTTGCGAGAACGAACACATTCCATCCAGTTTTTAATGTGGTTGAATGTTAATTGGTCTCCACCGGTATTAGCACTTGTTTCAACCACAATAGCTTCACCCAATTTCATGCTAGGTAATAGGTTGGCTTGCATACCCATTTCTTTTGCATCTCTTTCGCGAAGTCCACCATTAGGTGAAATTGTGTTAGTATCTAGATTTAATTCACCTGAATTTGAATAATAAATCTCTTTCGTTCCACCAGCTCCATTTGAGAAGCGAGAAGTGAATTGAACTTGGAATCCTTTTGTTTTATCATCTGAAGGGCCGTAATCAAATACAGTTGTTTGCGTATCTGCATTTACACGACCATCATTCCATTGGTAAATACCTCCGTTAGAAACGGCAGAACGAGGATGTGTTAAACCCGAGAACCAGTGAACGGTATCAATTTGATGCGACATCCACTGACCTGAAATACCAGATGAATATGGCCAGAATAAACGATATTCTAAGTATTTACGAGGATCAAAACTATCTTTTGGACGGTTAAGTACGAAACGATTCCAATCAATATCAGATTCCTTTAAAATCTTAGTTAACGCTGGACGTCTCCATCTTCCTGGTTGGTTTACATTCCAAAGCAACTCAACCATTTTGATGTCACCGAATTTACCTGACTTGATAAAATCTTCTGCAGCAAAATAATTGGTTCCTGAACGACGTTGAGAACCTATTTGTACAATTTTATTGGATTCTTTTACCGCTTTTAAAACCGCGCGGTTATCTTCCATGGTTTCTGCCAAAGGCTTCTCACAATACGCATCGCAACCTGCTTTTACAGCTTCAATTAAGTGAATCGCATGTTGGAAATCGGCTGTTGAAATAAATACAGCATCAATTCCTTTGGAGGCATAAAGCTCATCATTATTGCGATAGGTCGTCACTTTGGATCCCAATTGACTTTGATAATAAGCTGCACCTTCTTCTCTACGGCGATTCCAAAGATCAGAAAGTCCTACCATTTCAAAATTCATCTCTTTCGATAAAGTTTTAAAAGGGGATACGTGTGATGATCGGTGACGATCTGAAAAACCAACTGCAGCCACGCGCACCCGGTCATTGGCTCCTAAAATCTTACTATAAGACTTAGGGCTAAAAGCAAAAGTACCTAGCGAAGCTATTGCACTTTTTTGAATAAATTCTCTTCTTTCCATGGTAATAGGTTTATAATTTTATTTAATTTCTCTAATTTTTATGTTTTTGTAAAAAACAGAATCTCCGTGCTCTTGGAACAAGATAGGACCAGCTGCTTGAGCACCATAACCATCCCATTTGGCATGCTTGCTATGTGCCACTAACACTTTATAAATATTGCTATTTCTTTCGTATTCTAACACTTTAAATCCATTTAACCAGTGTTGAACGATGTTGTTTGGATAAACGATGATACGTCCTTGATTCCATTCGCCTATTTTCTTTTGAAAACGTTTATCGTTTTTATTCGATGGAATGATGTCATATAAACTGGCTAGTGTACGATTTCCAACGGTTCCTAATTTGGCATCTGGATGTTTCTCGTCATCTAAAACTTGGTATTCTAAGCCGATCGCCGACATGCCTGAAGCATATGTTTCGTTAACAAAATATTTAACACCTGAATTTGCTCCTTCGGTTAGTTTAAAATCAAAAACAAATTCAAAAGCTCCAAATTTCTCGTTGGTCAATATATCACCTCCGTTACCTGATTCTTTTCCACCTGAAGAATTTACGTGTAACATTCCTTCTTCTGCCGTCCAAACTTTAGGCGGAGCAGTGGTTTTAAATGCAGATCTAAAACCAGTTAAATCTTTTCCATTAAATAATAATTTAAATCCTAAGGATTTTTCCTGATCTGAAATCGTATTCAATGTGTAGTTTTCTACTGGAGTAACTCCATCCGCTGGGCGTGGTTGCATGTCCTTACCAGTTTGAATGCGAACGTTTTTCCACATTACTTGTTTTCCAGCCGTAGCTTCTTTTCCTATCGCATGTACCTGAAGGGCGATAAATCCTTCTGGAGTCATGTCGTCGATCAAATTGGCCACCGGCACATCATTAATCCAAGTACGAATCACACTGCCAATCGCCTCGATGCGATATTTATTCCAAGCTTCACGCTTGAATGCTTTTTTAGCGGCAGGATTCATTTCATTTTGGTACAACCAGCCTCTACGCGCTTCGTCGTAGATTCCACCGGACCAACCGCGATCCGAGGGATCTATTTCCACTTGGTATCCATGAACGCGACCATTGTTGAATTCTGGTTTTGATAAACTACGGATTTGAATACCTGAATTCATGGAGTTATCCACTTTTAATTCTAATTCAAGGATGAAATCACCGTACGTTTTTTCGGTAGTCATGAAAGAATTAGGGGTGTTGGCTACGGTTGTGCCGATAATCACTCCATTTTTAATTTCGTATTTCGCTTGGCCATTTAATTGTTTCCAACCCGTAAACGTTTTTCCGTCAAAAAGATTGGTCCATTTTTGCGCTTGCATGGCAGTAGGCAAAAGCATCACTGCCACAAGCATTGAGTAAATTGTTTTTTTCATAATTCTATTTAAAGGTATATTTCTATTTCTTATAAAGATATAACCAATATTTTTTTACTCAAATTTTTATCTACAAATAGATTATTTTTAACGAAGTTTTTTAATGTTAATCTATTATTTTTGTAGATTATTAATTAGAATTTATGAAAAAACAGACTCAATCGATCCGAATACAGGTACCTATGTCCCCTAATCGAGAACATTCTGTGCCTCTTTATTTAACGTCTAGTTTTACGTTTGAAGATGCAGAGCAAAGCAAAGCCGTTTTTGCAGAAGAAATGGAAGGGAATATTTATTCGCGATTTATGAATCCCAATGTGGATGAGTTTGTTTCGAAAATGTGTGTGTTGGAAAATGCGGAGGATGGAATTGCCTTCTCAACGGGAATGGCCGCCATATTTGCTTCGATGGCTGGTTTATTGAAATCAGGAGATCATATTATTGCTTCCAAAGCTTTGTTTGGTTCAGCGATTCAAATATTAACTAAAATCACTACGAAGTGGGGCATCGAATGCACATTTGTTACAGGGAGTGATTTAGATGCTTGGAAAAATGCGATTAAACCTACTACAAAATTCATGTTTTGTGAGAGTCCTTCTAATCCAGGTTTAGAACTTATCGACATACAAGCGCTGAGTGATTTGAAAGCTGGAAAGGATATTGTTTTGGTCGTTGACAATTGTTTCGCTACGCCTATTTTACAAACTCCAATCGATATGGGAGCTGATTTAATCATTCATTCGGCGACTAAATTTATCGACGGGCAGGGGCGCGTATTAGGCGGGATTATTTGTGGTAAAAAAGAATTGATTCAAGAAATACGGTTTTTTGCTCGACATACCGGGCCCTCTTTGTCGCCATTTAACGCTTGGATTTTATCAAAAAGCTTAGAATTACTCGATTTAAGGATGCAAAAGCATTCGGAAAACGCGATGGCTTTGGCCTTAGCTTTAGACGGTCATAAAGCCCTTAATGCAGTTAATTATCCTTTTCTTCCCGCACATCCTCAATATGAATTAGCCAAAAAACAAATGAAATATGGGGGTGGTATTATTACGATCGATATTAAGGGTGGATTTGAAAAGGTAAATGCCTTTTCGAAACAATTAAAATTTATTACTATTTCATCCAATTTGGGGGATTCTCGGACCATTATGACACATCCGGGCTCCACGACCCACTCAAAATTGTCTCTTGAAGATAAGGCTGAAGTGGGCATTACAGATGGTTTGGTTCGTATATCGGTGGGCCTAGAACATATTGATGATTTAATTGAGGATATCACGCAGGCCTTAAATCAACTATAATGTGGATCGCTCTACTTATTTGCCTTGTTTTAATCAGCCTTAATGTGGTGGTCGGCGTGTATGTGGAGCGAAAATTATCAGCATTTATGCAAGACCGTTTGGGACCAACGGAAGTTGGTAAGTGGGGTCTATTGCAAGTTTTTGCCGACTTACTAAAGTTGTTACAAAAGGAGGATATCGTTCCTTTTGCCGCCCAAAGAAAACTTTTTCTTGCGGCACCCTGGATTATATTTTTGTCTATTTTTGGCGCTTTTTCTGTTATACCCTTAAGCTCAGGAGTTTGGCTCCAAGGTAGCCAGACAGAAATGGGTTTAATGCTCTTGATGGGTATTATATCGTTGGATACGCTAGGAATATTGCTGGCCGGCTGGACATCCAATAATAAATATTCGTTGTTAGGCGCGATTCGTTCGGCGGCCCAACTAGTTTCCTATGAAATACCGTTAGGACTGTCCATTTTATCAGTTGTCATTTTATCATCTAGCTTGAATTTGCAGGAGATTGCGGGCCAACAAGGTATTTTTGCAGAAGGGGAACAATATTTATTTGGTATTAAATATACAGGTATTGAAGTGGGAAGCATGGGCGGAATTTTGACTTGGAATGTGGTCCGAATGCCTTTTCTGTTTTTTTTATTCATCGTCTTTTTTATTGCCAGTTTAGCTGAAGCTAATCGGGCACCCTTTGATATTCCAGAAGCTGAATCGGAATTGGTCGGCGGTTTTCATACCGAATATTCAGGGATGCGTTGGGCGTTATTGTTTCTATCTGAGTATGGTATTATGCTATTAGTCAGCATATTAGGTGTGATACTATTTTGGGGTGCTTGGTATTCGCCTTTTCCCAATATTGGTCGTTTTGTACTAGCTGACTGGACTAATGGAACGCCAGGTACTTTGTTGGGAACAGCCTTAGGTTTTTTCTGGCTCATGATGAAGTCATATATATTGATCGCTTTACAAATGTGGGTTCGCTGGACGCTGCCTAGGTTGCGGGTAGACCAACTTATGTACTTGTCTTGGAAAGTTCTGACCCCCATTGCTTTATTTTTCGTCGCAATATCCTCGGTTTGGTCGCTATTAAAGTAAATTTTATCGTGGAATTTTCGTATTTTTAGCTTTAACTACTTCCTTATTTATGAATAAACTCTTACTAAGAGTACTACCCATAGTTCTTTTTTTGGCCGGAAGCCAATTCTCACTCGCCCAAACAACCACTTTACCATCCGTTTACGGTCGTGTCTTAGATGCTCAAACTGGAGAACCCTTACGCGGTGCTGACATTTCCGTTGATTTTAAAAAATCGGGTGTTTCTACTGACTCTGCAGGTCGCTATCGATTATATCTTCCCTTTGGTGAATATGTTTTAAAAGTTAGTCATGTGGGCTATAATCCCTATCGGACTAAATTTTACCTGAAAGCTGATTTTGAATTAAATGTTCAATTGAACGATGTGACGAAGCAATTGGAAGAAGTTATTGTATCTAGCGCTGCGACCAAACGGGATATTCAAACACCTTCTTTAGGTGTGACGGTTTTGAGTTTGAAAGGAATTAAAAAATTACCCACCATGATGGGTGAGGTGGATGTTATTCGAAGCTTACAAACTTTGCCTGGTGTTTCTTCAGTGGGTGAGGGGGCCAATGGACTTAACATTCGAGGAAGTAATGTGGATCAAAATCTAATCTATATTGACGATACTCCCATTTTTAATCCGACCCATATGTTTGGATTATTTTCCGTTTTTGCTTCTGATGCGATTCGAGATTTAGAATTATATAAAGGAGGTATTCCTACTCGTTTTGGTGGCCGTTCGGCTTCCGTATTGGATATTAAGATGATTGAGCCTAATACGGATAAATTCAAAATGCAAGGAGGAATCGGTTTAGTTTCTAACCGACTATTGGCTGAGATACCCATTATTAAAGAAAAGTTATCGGTTATGGTAGCTGGTCGTTTATCCTTAAATGATTTTATGTTTAAATGGTTTGCGCCTAATTACTTGAAAAATATTCGGGCCAATTTCTCTGATGTGGCAACCAAGGTTTTTTATAGGCCTAACAATAAGAATACCATTTCATTTTCTAGTTATTTAAGTCAGGATTATTATCGGGTAGATTCATTGTTCAGCATTGAAAATGTGATTGCCAAACGTACCTCGTTTGATTATGGCCACACCAATTTTGCGATACATTGGAATCATTATTTTTCTGAGAAGTTGAATTTGATGCTAAGTGCGGCAAGCACTGTTTATAAGACGAAGACTTATGCTCCTGATACGGTTAATACCATTGATTTAAATAGTTTCATCAAATACAAAAACCTATCGGCAAGTTTTGATTTTCAGCCGAATGATAAGCATAAGATGAATTTTGGAGGTACGATTACGCGATATGATATTGATCCAGGGTCTTTGAATATTGGTGTTGTTTCCCGAGTGGCTACGGTTAAAATTCAAGATGAGCAGTCGATGGAAGCCGCGATTTATGCGGATGATGAGTTTAAGATGAACGAGACCTTTACCATTCAATATGGTTTGCGTTATTCGCAATATTGGCGAATTGGCGCGGGAACGTTTAATGAATATACGCCTAATCGCATGCCTTCATTAAATTCCGTTATTAGTAAAAAGACTTATGCGGATGGTGAGGTTATGTCTTCATACGGTGGATTTGAGCCACGTTTAACCATGAAATATTCGATTGGTGAAAATACAACCATGAAATTTGGGTATAATCGGATGCAGCAGTTTTTCCAATTGCTTTCGAATAACACAACTCCATTGCCTACTTCTCGTTGGAAAACAGCGGATCAGTTTATTAAGCCCCAACAAAGTGATTTTCTATCTTTGGGTTTATTTAAAACCTACAATGAAAACGTCTATGAAGCATCTTTAGAGACCTATTACCGAGATGTCCGCAATACCCTTGATTTTATTTCAGGAGCTAATTTGCAATTAAATCCCAACATTGAAACTCAGTTGGTGACCGGAAAAAGCAAAGCCTATGGAGTTGAATTAATGGTTCAAAAGAAAAAAGGTGAGGTAAGTGGTTGGGTTTCCTACACATACGCGCGTGCCTTCAGTCAAATGATCGGTGATTATCCTGAGGTACAGTCGATAAACGGAGGTGACTGGTTTGCGACCAATTATGATAAGCCTCATACATTTAATATGATGCTGAATGTTCAGCCGACGACGCACCATAGCTTTTCATTTACTTTTGCATACAATACAGGTAGACCTTTTTCATCGCCTTCGGGTATGTATGAAATTGGAGGTAAAAAATATCCCGTATTCCAAGAGAGGAATAATGACCGTATTCGAGATTACCACCGCTTAGATTTTTCGTGGACCATTAATAATCCGTCGATGAAAAGTCAGCGCTGGGAGGGTAGTTGGGTTTTCACGGTCTACAACCTTTATGGCAGACAGAATCCTTATTCGGTATTCTTTAAATCCTCCAAAATAGGACTTAGAGCCTATGAACTAAGCGTGTTTGCCTCTCCTTTTATTTCTCTTACGTACAATTTTAAATTTTTATAGAGATGCCTACTCATTTATTTAGATATATACTTTTTTCTACCATCATTGGCATGATTTCTTGGGCTTGTATCAACCCCATAATGGATTTCAAGCAAATTGATTCCACCTCGTATATGACTATTGAAGCCGATATTTCTGATGATGAGGCTTTAAACAAAATTCGAATTACGAGTTCAGCCAATCGAATTATTTCTCAAAATCCCTTGGCAGTAACTAAAGCTGAAGTATATGTGTTAGACCAAACTGGTTTAAAAACGATCTTCAAAGAAGGAATAGTTCTCGGCACCTATTTGCCTCCTGTAGGATTTGTAGGTAAGACGGGGTCAACCTATCGCTTATTTGTAAAAACGCTTACCGGGAAGCAATATGAAAGTTTGGAAGAAAAAATGATTCCAGCTCCTGAAATTGAAAATATTGTCACTCAGTTTGAGGTGCGTGATCAATACGATAAGGTAGATCCACGTCGTAATGGTTTTTCAGTGTATGTCGATTTTAAAGATAGTCCTCGAGAAGGCGATTTTTATATGTGGAATTGGAGGCATTTTGAAAAAATTTCAATCTGTGAAACCTGTGAGGGGGGTGCCACCTGGAATTTCAAAACCAATGTTTGCGTAGCACCTAGAATACCTACTGAAGATATTTTGAATTATATGTGCAATGGAAATTGCTGGGATATTTCCACTAATAATGACCTAAATGTGTTCTCTGATGTGCTGACCAACGGGCAGAGAATTTCAGGACGTCAAGTAGCTCGAGTGCCTTTTGATGGGTATTCGCCCTATTATTTGCGATTAGAGCAACGTTCTATCACCAAGAATGCATTTAATTTTTACCAATCCTTAATTGCTCAAGTACAATCCAGCGGATCTTTATTTGACGTACCTGCTGAGACTCGTTTTAGTATGAATATTAAGCCTATAACAGATCCTAAGGAAAGAGTATTGGGGATTTTTAATGTATTTTCTGTACGTAAAAAGATTTACTTCATCGATCGATTAAAGAGTGTTCCTAAGGAAGAGTTTGCTTTAATCACGTATTTAACGGGAGAAATTTATACGTGTCCTCCAGGTTCTGTGAATTGCCAAGACCGCGTTCCTTGCGTGGAATCTTCCTTTCGAACAAAAATTACTCCAGAAGGATGGATTTTATAATTTTTGAATGATCTTTGTGCTTTTAAATTTTTCCTATGGTAGGTGTATTAATTGTTAATTTAGGGACTCCAGATGATCCAGGAACTCCTTCGGTACGTAAGTATTTACGTGAATTTTTGATGGATGGTCGAGTAATCGACATTCCATACCTGATTCGTTATATTCTAGTTAAAGGAATTATTGCTCCATTTAGAGCGCCTAAATCAGCCAAAATCTATAAGGAATTATGGGAAGAACGAGGTTCTCCTTTGAAATTTTATGGGGAAGATGTTGCTCGCGATTTACAGGTAAAACTAGGTGATTCCTTTTATGTGCGCTTAGCCATGCGCTATCAGAGTCCTGATTTAGCTTCAGCCATGGCGGATATGGAAGCCAAAAATTTAAAGAAATTAATTGTCATTCCATTTTTTCCACAATATGCTTCGGCTTCTACTGGATCCGTATTTGAACGCGTGATGCAATTGATGTCCAAATGGCAAGTGATGCCCTCCCTTTCTATCGCAAGTTATTTTTATGATCATCCCGCATTCTCAAGTTATTTTGCTGCTAAAGCCGCGAATTACCAAAAGGATGTAAACTTTGATTATTATTTGTTTTCATACCATGGAATCCCTGAACGACATGTGCGTAAGGGTGATTTAACTAAAACGACTTGTGTTTTTGGTACTTGCTGTGAGTCAATCACCGATAAAAATCATGGTTGCTATCGGGCACAATGCCATGAAACGACTCGATTGATCGCTGGAAAGATGGGATTGAAACCAGGTACCTACAGCACATCTTTCCAAAGTAGATTAGGTCGAGATCCTTGGCTTAAGCCTTATACGGATGAAGTGATTCCTAAATTGGTGGCCGATGGACATAAAAAAGTATTGGCTTTTTCGCCTGCTTTTGTGGCTGACTGTCTAGAAACAACGATTGAAGTAGGTGAGGAGTACAAAGAAATATTTGAAGAGGCGGGTGGCGAACACTGGCAATTAGTTGAAAGTTTAAACAATTCACCGGAGTGGGTAGGTATTTTGGAGGACTTAGTTAAAAAATCATAAGATGCTTTATTTAGTACTCTCAGTCGTTTTTTCGGTTCTATTACTGGTGAATTTCAGGGCGCATGCTCGATTCCAAGTGGATACCCGAATTGCCATTTTATTGAATTATCCAGTTTGTTTTTTAACGGCCTATTTTCATCAGCCTTCTGCTATTCCATTTCATTGGCCTTCCACTGGGGATACATTTTTGCTAATGGCTATGGGTGTGGGATTTGTTATTACCTTTTTATTGTCTGGTTTTTCTACTCAAAAAAATGGAATGGCGCCTACTTCGTTGGCCAACAATATTTCGCTCGTTATTCCTGTATTAATTAATCTATTTATATTAAAGACAGGCGGCGAGATTAATTGGTCAATTTCCTTAGGATTGGTTTTGTCCTTTGCAGCCATTTATTTTTGCAGCCCTCAATTGACTTCAGCGGATGGAGTCAAACCCGTAGTTTGGTTGTTATTAGCTGTTTTTGTCGCCTATGGTTTGACTAATACGCTTTTTAGTTATCTCAACAGCTCATTGACTTATTTTGTAGGGGGCACATTACCTTTCATCATGATGATACTGATCGGTTCCATGCTAAGTTCAGCGATTGTACTTATATGGAAATCGGTCAATGGCACATTAGCTTGGAATCGTAATTCAGTTTTAGCTGCTA
>CAMARL010000043.1 GCA_945860325.1 Spirosoma fluviale
TTGAAACCCTTTAGTAGGAATCAAATCGTACGCAACTCAAACCCTAGCAGCAAATTGGTCCGCCACTGAATGATATCGAATCATCAAATCTGTGATGGGTTTATCTGAAGCAAACTGTTCTGTTTCATTCACATTTTGCGGACTTAAGAGATAAAATCCATTGTAATACAATAGTGATTTTGTACCCACTAACTTATATCCTTGAACTTCGATATTATACCCAATAGCCCCATCTCCTAGTTGAATGGATTGGTCGACTGGTTTTTCCAAGGTATAATCGGAACCGTCCGCTTTACGACGATGCACCACGTCTTTCACATTGGAATTTCCCGTGGGTAATTTAATTCCTAGGCCCAACATAACATTTGCTTTGGGATGTTTCAAAGGATCTAAAATCCAATAATTAGCGGTTAGACGAGCATCTCCAATTCCAACAGATTTTGTTTCAAATCGATTCCTTCCTGGATTTACCGCTACCGAGTTGCCATAATGTTCATACAAAGAGGTTCGGTCGTTATAAGAAAATGGTAAATTGGCACTCACCGACAAGCGACCCGTCACTGAATAACTAATTCCTAAGTCTGCACTTTGCGTATTGTTAATCACATTCGTGCCCTCAGTTTCCCTTTGTGGCTGATATTCAGTGCCTACGAAATGCTTATATGAATGAAGACTACGCATACCCAATGAAACTTGCCATTGTCCTGGAGACATTAAGGTATTAGAATTAGGTCCTGATCCTACGGCGCAACTCATGTGACGAACCGCAATACAACCTTGACCTAAACCAAGCGAGGGGACTAGACCTATTAATATAAGTGTAAATATTTTTTTCATGGGATTATCAATCGAGCAAAATTAGCTTATTTTTCAATGACGGTTCCTAATTCTTGGGATATATTTTTTTGAACTTCTTTAAGCCGAATGAAATTGACCAGTAAATCATTCATGTCATTAGGATCGCCCTGGAAATTAGCCATCAAGTCCAGCGATTCCTGTAACCTCTGATCATTATACACTTTACGTAACCTCAATACATTTTTATAGGCTAAATCTTCTAGCATTTCAGCCTCATTCGTCACTTTAATTTCATGGCGATCTTTCCAAGTGGACGACAAATTATGCTTCTCTGAAGAGCAATCAATAGCAAATCGCTGAATTTCCTCGTCGGTGTGATGTAAATAAAATTCAGGTTTTAGGCTATTGCTATTTTTAAATTCAGTTTTACATATGTCCATCAACTTATTAAATAAAGGCATTTGGAATAATACCCCATCTAATTCCTCTAATAAATACTGCGTAACAGAAATACCTGGCGCTTTTTCTGGATTTATTTCCAGATGACCGAAGTTGACGAGTAAACGAATGCATTCAGATTCCTGGTAAAAAGCTAAATTTTGATAGGATTCAACACCCGTTTCTGAAACAGGCTCAATCAAATTTTGAACTTCCGTATACGCTTGGCTCGAAATGGGCGCGAAACCCGATTGCGAATTGGCTCCTCCTCTTTGCTTTAAATTCTTTAAATGAATTTTATTCATTTCGGCCAACAACACATCTTCCTCCAAACGCATCAATGAAGACGTTTTCTGAATAAAAAGACTTCGCTGAATAGCATCAGGAATCTTAGAAATGCTCAGAACCATTTCCTTAATCAATTCAGATCTTTTAAACGGATCATCACCGGCCTCTTGCAAAAATAAATTGGCCTGAAATGAAATAATGTCTTTGGATTCTTTTTTGATGTACTCAACAAAAGCCTCTGAGCCAATTTTCCTGACATAACTATCAGGATCTTGACCTTCCGGGAAAACGACTAAATTAACTTGCAAACCCTCCTCTAAAATTAGGTCCATCCCTCTTAGCGCAGCTTTTATCCCAGCAGAATCCCCATCATATAGAACGGTAATATGTTGGGTAAAGCGACCTATTAATTTTATTTGTTCAATGGTCAAGGAAGTACCAGAGGAAGCTACGACATTTTTTATACCCGCCTGATGCAATGAAATCACATCGGTATATCCCTCAACCAAGTAACACACGTCCAACCTCCTTAATTCATTTTTTGCTTGATGTATGCCATAAAGACTTGATGATTTATGGTAAACCTCCGTCTCAGGAGAATTGAGGTATTTTGCCTGGCTAGACTTTGCATCATTTCTTAAAATACGCGCACCAAAAGCAATTATTTTACCCGAAACATTGTGAATAGGGAAAATAACCCGATTTCTAAATCGGTCATATACCTTACCCTCATCATTTTTTTGAGTGACCAAACCCGCCTTCTCAATAATCTCTTGAGAGAATCCTTGCTTCAGCGCAGATTTTAATAAAGCATCCCAAGCCTCTGGGCTATATCCTAAATCAAAAGCTTGTAATGTTGAATCTGAAAAACCTCTTTCTTTAAAATATGGCAGGGCAATAGACTTCCCTTCTTCCGTATCGTATAATTGTTTTTTAAAAAATTCTTTGGCATAATCCAGCATGATAAACAAACTCTCACGTTCATTTTGACGTAAAATCTGATCATCCGTCATCTCCTCTTCTTGGATATCGATGCCATATTTTTTAGCCAAATGCCTCAGGGCTTCCCCATAACCTAGGCCTTCAATATCCATGACAAATCGAACCGAATCACCGGCTTTGCCACAACCAAAACATTTATAAATTCCTTTACTAGGAGAAATAGAAAAAGACGGAGTTTTTTCACCGTGAAAAGGACAGCAAGCCCAATAATTAGCTCCTTTTTTTTTAACGGTCACATAATCCCCGATGACCTCAGCCACCGCAGCTGCTTGCTTAATTCGCTCGACAGTTTCGGGATCAATGCGCATATTATAACAGTAAACCAGCTAAGGTGGCAGATAAATAAGAAGCTAAAGTTCCGGCAATTAAGGCTTTAAACCCTAATTTGGCCAAGTCTGAACGGCGAGATGGGACTAACTCCCCTATTCCGCCAATTTGAATGGCAACAGAAGAAAAATTAGCAAAGCCACAAAGTGCAAAACTAGTAATGGCAATGGTTTTAGGGCTTAGCGTATCTTTGATTTTAACCATATCCAAGTAAGCCACAAACTCATTGACCACCATTTTCTTTCCCATTAAAGCGCCTGCCACTTCTATGTCAACGGCCGGAACTCCCATGGCAAATGCAAATACAGAAAACACCTTACCCAAAATTAAATTCATCGATAAGGTTGGCATATTAATTAATCCACCCAATTGACCCAAGCCTAAATCCACCAAAGCTATTAAAGCGATAAAACCGATCAACATAGCGATCACATTCAACCCTACTTTTAACCCTTCGCTCGCACCGGCTGCAATTGCGTCGACCAAATTAGCATGCGTTTTTTCAATGGACAGTTTTACTTCACCCTGCGTTTCCGACTTTTCTGTTTCCGGGAATATGATTTTTGAAATGACTAAAGCACCTGGGGCGGCCATTAAACTGGCGGCCAATAAATACGCCGCCGGGACGCCTAAGGATATATAAACGGCCATAACTCCTCCTGCGATGCAAGCAAAAGAACCGGTCATGGAAGCCATCAACTCCGAATTTGTCATGTTTTTCAAATAAGGCTTGATCATGATTTGAGCTTCCACTTGTCCTACAAAAGTGGATGCCACATTCGATAAGGCCTCCGCGCCACTGACTCCCATCAACCAATGTACGCCTCTTCCCATCGTAGAAACAATGCGTTGCAAAACGCCCAAATGATAAAACATATTCACTAAAACGGCTACAAAAATGATGGTGGGTACCACTTTGAAAAAGAAAATGTAATCATTTCCCGGACCAAAAGCCTTGGTCATTAAATTACGGTCAACGAGCGAACCAAATACAAAAAGTGCACCCTTATCTGCTTGGCCTAAAAGCGTATTGATACTATCGCCAAGCCACTGAAAAAGCGATTGCCCCACTTCGGTCTTAAGAATAAAAACCGCTAAGATAACTTGCAATAATAAACCGACGCCCACTGTTCGATAATTAATCGCCTTTCGATTATTTGACATCAGAAAAGCAACTCCCAAAATCAGCACAATGCCCAATAGGCCAGTAAATCGTTCCATGTATATTAAGTTCGTTGGTGTATTTTTTATTCCTTAGTTTCTAAATTTAATGTATAATTCTCAAATGAAACCAAGTCCACTAAATCTTCCTCTTTTAAATGATAAAATTCTTGATGAATATCAAAGGGCTCATCGCTTTCCACCTTCCAGTAATTCCCATCTTCTTGCATCTCATATGAATTAACCGTATCTCGCAAATTCCAATTTAAAATGGTGATGGCCAAGTTTTTAGCCCTCGAATTAACCAACTCAAATAAAGATTCAATTCGTCGATCAAAACTTCGCACCATCACATCTGCGGAACCACCATAAACTTTTGGATCTCCATCATTGTGAAAATAGAAAATCCTCGTGTGCTCCAAATAATTACCCACAATGGATTTGATATAAATGTTTTCCGACAAACCAGGTCTTTGCGGCCTTAAACAACAAATTCCACGAACAATTAACAAGATGGCAACCCCAGCTTTAGATGCTTTATAAAGCGCTTCCATGGTGAGCGTGTCCTGTAATGAGTTGATTTTCCAACAAATTCCTGCAGGCAATCCCGCTTTATGATTGTCGACTTCATGTTCAATCATCTCAATCAAACGGTTTCGCATGTCACGAGGAGCCGTAATTAAATGTTCATAATGAGTGGGCATAGAATGCCCTGTGATTACATTGAAGAACTCAGCGATATCCTGTGTAATTCGAATGTCCGTTGTCAACAAGCCTAAATCAGTGTACAATTTAGCCGTATCCTCATTGTAATTACCAGAAGATAAATGCGCATAACTCATCACATGTGTACCTTCATTTCGAATCACTTGCAATAATTTGGTATGCGTCTTCAAGCCAGGTATCCCATAAATCACAAAGCAACCTGCTTTTTGAAGCCTAGTAGCCTCACGAATATTATTCTCTTCGTCAAAACGCGCCTTCACTTCAAAAAGAACTGATACGTGTTTACCCTGTTCCGCAGCACGCAATAAGGCACTCGCAATTCTTGAATTCTTAGAAATACGGTATAAAGTAATTTTAATAGCCAACACATGGGGATCATCTGCCGCTTGCTCTAATAGCTGTATAACTGGCTCAAAATTATTATAAGGGTGATGCAAGAGGATATCCCCACGCTTCATGGTGTCAAAAATATCGCCAATTTGAATGGACTTTAAACCCAAGGGGGGCACTACAGGCGGGTTAACAGCCACCTGCCCTTTAAATTCCGAATGCTTTAATATCTGCCAAAAAGAAGTAAAATCTAAAATAGCTGTCTTAACAAAGATATCAGACTTTTCTAATGACCAGCGTTTCAACATTTCTCCAAGCAAGAATTCAGAATGCTCCTGTTCCACCTCTACGCGGGTAACCCGACCTAATCGTCGGTCTTTAATTTTCTTTTTTATCTCGTCAACAAAATCCGTTTCCGTATCCTCATGCTCTACTAAATCAAAATCCCCATTTCGAGTAATCCTAAAAAGGGTTGTAGATTCTATTTCTACATTTCGGTAAAGAACTTGTAATTGTTGGCGTATCAATTCTTCAATTGGCAAAAACACAATTTTATCCTCCCGCTCAATCACATAAAATCGAGCTAAATTCAGTGGGATTTGAACAAAAGATATTTTACGATCGCGCTCAGATTTCCCCTTACCCCCTTTTTTTTCAGGCCCTCCGATGGTGACAACCCCAAAAATCAAGGTCTTCGCCAATAAACTTGGAAATGTATGCGTATGGTCAAAAACCATTGGGGTCAACATCGGATATATCGTCCGATTAAAATAGGTTTCTACCTCCGACTGTTCCACTGTAGTCAAATCAGCAAAAGAAGCTAAAAGCAATCCGTTTTCTGGAAATAAAGGAAGGATGTCATCCACAAATAATCGATGCTTTTCCTGGCTAAATTCCTGAGCCGACGAAATAAGCATTTGCTTAAACGGAACTTCACGCAATCCTGAATAATCCGTTCGCTCCTTCCCAAAATCAATGTAATTATACAAGGAACCCATTCGGATCGTAAAAAACTCATCTAAATTAGAAGCCGTAATAGCTAAAAATTTCAATCGATCGAAAAGTGACTTACTCGTATCACGTGCCTGATCTAACACACGTTCATCAAACTTAAGCCAAGAAAGATCACGTGATATAAACTTCGCCTTTAACTGAATTTCATGCGATTTTTGCATGGATTTATCCGATTTCCAAGTAGGATCCTTAGACGCCAATAAATTGATTTTCCAATTTTTAGGTCTCAGGAAAGACAAAAGATTCCCAGGCTGAGAATCTTTGTCATTCGAATTTGAATCTGTAGGTTGATCTGTATGTACCATTTTTTCTAATTGGTTGATATTTGATTTTTAATCGCCTCATAGTCAGAACCTAATCTGCCTACTTCAGACATCAAAAACTTTTGAAGTTCCAAATTAAATATTTGCTTTTCGTCCGGGGTTAAGGAATCATAAAGATTTTTTAGCTCTACATTGATCAGCTTACGCTCCTGTTCAGAATCCGCATGAATACTCCTTAAATGAAAAGATTTAAAATCAAAAATCATTCACTAAACGTCTACTTTTGCGTATTTAGCATTTTTCTCAATAAAATCTCTACGCGGAGCCACTTCGTCTCCCATCAACATAGAAAACAACAAATCAGCTTCAATAGCAGATTCTACATTAACTTGCTTCAATGTCCTGGATTCTGGATTCATGGTTGTTTCCCATAATTGCTCCGCATTCATCTCTCCTAAACCTTTATATCGCTGAACGCCTACATTGTCCTCTTTTCCTCCTCCAGCTAATTCCTGTATCGCCTGTTCTTTTTGTAATTCAGTCCAAACATAACGTATATTTTGGCCTTTTTTAATTTGATATAATGGAGGTTGAGCGATATAAATACACCCTCTATCCACTAATTCGCGCATATATCTAAAGAAGAAAGTCAAGATTAACGTACGAATGTGACTTCCGTCAATATCAGCATCGGTCATGATAATCACCTTATGATATCTCAACTTATCCATATTTAGCGCCCGCTCATCTCCATCTTTTCCAAATGAAACTCCCAGCGCCGTAATCATATTCTTAATCTCCTCATTCTCATAAATGCGGTATTCCTGCGCTTTCTCCACATTTAAAATCTTTCCTCTCAAAGGCAAAATAGCCTGAAAAGCACGATTCCTACCCTGCTTAGCCGTTCCACCAGCCGAATCTCCCTCGACAAGATAAATCTCGCAAGTCTCTGGATCCGAGTCCGAGCAATCGGCCAATTTACCTGGCAATGAATTAGAACCCAAAATGGTTTTTCTTTGAACCATTTCCCTCGCTTTTCTAGCCGCATGACGCGCCTGAGCGGCCAATATCACCTTCGCAACAATTTGACGAGCCTCTCTTGGATGTTCCTCTAACCACGATTCTAACATGTCCGACATAGCCGATGAAACCGCGCCGGAAACTTCTCCATTACCCAATTTCGTTTTGGTTTGACCCTCAAACTGAGGCTCAGCCACCTTAACTGAAATAACCGCTGTCAATCCTTCACGGAAGTCATCCCCCGCAATATCGATTTTTAATTTCTCTAAAGCGCCTGACTTATCCGCATAATTTTTCAAAGTCCTCGTTAATGCACCCCTAAATCCAGCCACGTGTGTTCCACCCTCAATCGTATTGATGTTGTTCACATAGGAAACCACATTTTCTGAGTAGGACGTATTATACATCATGGCCACCTGAACAGGTACTCCATTCTTGTCTCCCTCCATGTAAATAGGCTCTGACAACAATGGCTCACGCGTAGAATCCAAATACAATACGAATTCACGCAAACCACCCTCTGAGAAAAATTCATCCGTCTTAGCCACACCATCTTCATCCAATTCCCGTAAATCCGTCAACTTAATAAGTATCCCCGCATTCAAAAACGAAAGCTCACGTAAACGACCCGCTACCGTCTCATACTTATATTCTGTGATCGTAAAAATAGTATCATCCGGCTTAAATAAAACAGATGTTCCCGTTCGATCGGTAACCCCTACTTCCTTTACAGGATATTGAGGAACCCCTATTTTGTATTCTTGTTGGTATATTTTGCCATCCCGACTATAAACCGTCACCTTCAAATCCGTAGACAACGCATTCACACAAGATACACCCACCCCATGCAAACCTCCTGAAACTTTATAAGTATCCTTGTCAAACTTACCCCCCGCATGCAAAACCGTCATAACCACCTCTAAAGCCGAACGCTTTTCCTTTGTGTGCATGCCCGTTGGAATACCCCGACCGTTATCCTCTACCAATATCGAGTTATCCGTATTAATCGTTACTTTAATCGTATCACAATGACCAGCCAAAGCCTCGTCAATGGAATTATCAACCACCTCCCATATCAAATGATGAAGACCTTTAAATCCGGTATCACCAATGTACATGGATGGCCGCTTTCGAACCGCCTCTAATCCCTCTAAAACTTGAATATTATCTGCACCATAATTTGCCCGATCTTCGGCTGATGAATCTTGTGCTTCTGACATAATTTATTTATAAATGGTTAAATGGACTTCGATCTCTAAAGAATCTCCATCCGTAAAAATTTTAGAATTTAATGTTTAAAAATAAGGATTTATCCGCTTAAAAACTAATAAATCAATGAAAAAAATTAGTGCTTAAAGTGACGGATTCCTGTCATCACCATGGCCATATTATTTGCATCACAATAATCAATCGAATCCTGATCTTTGATCGACCCACCTGGCTGAGTGACCGCGACCACACCCGCATTTCCGGCAATTTCCACACAATCTGGAAAAGGGAAAAATGCATCCGAAGCCATGACAGAACCTTTTAAATCAAAACCAAACTCCTTAGCCTTGTCGATCGCTTGCTTTAAAGCGTCCACCCGAGAAGTTTGACCTACACCTGAAGCCAACAATTGGCCATCGTTGGCCAAAATAATCGTATTCGATTTAGTATGCTTACAAATCTTAAGTGCAAACGCTAATGCGCGCTTTTGCTCATCTGTAGGAACAACTTTAGTCACCGACTTGAAATCACTCACTCCCTCCATCACTAAGTCTTTATCTTGCTCTAAAACACCATTCAATAATGTTTTAAACATTTTTTTAGGAAATTCCACTTGATTTCGCTTCAACAAAATCCGATTTTTCTTGGTTTGCAAAATGGCTAATGCCTCCGCCGTAAAGGACGGTGCAATTAAAATTTCACAAAATAAAGGATTAATGGATTCGGCTGCCGATTGGTCTACCTCGCGATTCGTAGCCAAAACACCTCCAAAAGCGGAAATTGGATCACAAGACAAAGCCTTATCATATGCCTCCCTAACTGTTTTGCCCGTCGCCACTCCACAAGCATTCATATGCTTTATGATCACAAAAGCCGTTTCTTCAAATTCATCCAGTAAGGATAAACAAGCATCCACATCCACTAAATTATTATAAGACAATTCCTTGCCATGTAATTTATCAAACAAAGAATCCAAATCACCATAGAAAGTGCCTTGTTGGTGTGGATTCTCTCCATACCTCAACGAGCTAGATGCCAAACTCGTGTAATTAGCTAAATCCGCCGACTCACCCGCGAAATATCGCTGAATCGCGCCATCATAATGCGAAGACACATAAAATGCCTTTTGCGCAAAAATCCGTCGCTGCTCTAATGTCGTCGCCACTCCATTTGCTTTTAATATCGACTCCACTTCCCCATATTGTTCACGGGAACTCACAATCAACACATCGTTGAAATTTTTGGCAGCTCCACGAATCAATGAAATACCACCAATGTCAATTTTTTCAATAATATCTTCTTCAGACGCACCTGAAGCGACCGTTTCCTCAAAGGGGTACAAATCCACCATCACCAAATCCAAGGCCGGTATTTCAAACTGCTTGGCCACCTCCACATCAGCAGGCAAATCCCTTCGATACAAAATTCCTCCAAAAACTTTAGGATGCAAGGTCTTTACACGGCCACCAAAAATGGAAGGATATCCCGTCAAATCTTCTACCGCAATTACAGGAATGCCTAATGCTTCAATAAAAGATTGAGTACCTCCCGTTGAATAAAGCGTGACGCCTTGTTGGTGAAGCAATCGAATAATGGGTTCTAAACCATCCTTATAATAAACAGATATGAGGGCAGATTGTATTTTTTTTAAGGACATTGGAATTGTAAAAATGAAACATAAATTTACAAAAAATGTCTTAAAAAAGGTAGCTTTCCTCCATTTTTAAATGAGAAAAGCTACCAATGTAAGCCAAAACGCTTATTTCTTTTTGTTATAATTCTGCAACCTCAATAAAGCCTCTAAATAATAATAATCCGCATAAATTAAGGGAACGTCAATCTCGGAATTTAATCCTTTTGCCCCTACACAATGCTTGATCAGGAAGTTATTATTTTCTCCTAAGGCTGCCCGATAAGCAGGACTAGATAAAGATTCCATCATCGTTACCGCATCATTATAATATCTTTTTCCTTTGGCTCCTGAATATTTACTTAATTCCAATAAAGCTGAAGCCGTAATGGCACCCGCTGAGGCATCTCTTTCTTCATTCGGAATATTGGGTGCAAAAAAGTCCCAATACGGAATTTTATCCTTGGGTAAATTCGGATGATTCAAATAAAAATCAGTGATTTTTTGTGCAAAATCTAGGTATTTTTTATCCTTCGTTTCACGATACATCGCCACATAACCATAAATCGCCCAGGCATGTCCACGCGTCCATGTACTTTCATCTTGATATCCCTGATGTTGTTTTTTAGCTAACACTTTACCTTCAGGATCATAACAAATCACATGATAACTTGAATAATCAGGTCTAAAATGATTCTTGATTGTATTATCCGCATGCGTAATGGCGATGTCATGAAAACGTTGATCACCTGTCTCACGTGAAGCCCAAAATAACAATTCCAAATTCATCATATTATCGATGATCACTGGATATTTATACCCTCCTTTGAAGGTATTCCATGATTTAATTAATCCAATCTTAGGGTCAAAACGAGTAGCCAATGATTTCGCAGACTGAATCAAAACTTTTTTATACGCTGGATCTTTTGTTAAACGCAATCCATTCCCAAAGGAATTAAACATCATAAAACCTAAATCATGCGTTCCAGTATTATACTGCTCTTTCCTAACAGCTTCGGTCCACAAACGAGCTGCTTTTGACCATTTTGGATCTTTCGTTTTTTCAAATAAATACCAAAGTCCTCCAGGAAAAAATCCCGAACACCACCAACTTGAAGGCAAATTGCGGTAAGTCCCATCAGGCTTAGCCGAATGTATTGTTACCGAAGTATCTGGATGATCTGCCAACATCCGAAGGTATTGTTGGCCCGCTAAAACAAATTGTTTATTGATATCTATTTTTTGAGCAAAAGCTCCAGACGTAATCAGCGTAAAAATGAATAAGAATTTTTTCATTATAAATTGGTTTTGTTTTTAATTTGAATTTTTACCGATTAACGGTCAATCATATATGTGATCTACCAACGAAAATAACAAAAAATATATCCGAATTCAAAATAAAAGCTTGGCGTAAAACAGCCTTCATTGAAATTCCAATAGCGCTATAAATGGAATTAATCAGGATTATCGTCCCATCCAACCCCCATCTACCGTCAAAATAGTTCCATGAACATAGTTGGACGCCTCTGATGCTAGAAACACGACGGGACCTTTGAAATCTTTCGCATCACCCCAACGACCCGCCGGAATTCTACCCAAAATAGAAGCACTTCTTTCTTTATCTTCACGCAAGGCCGATGTATTGTCCGTTGAGATATATCCAGGCGCAATCGCATTCACATTAATCCCTTTTCCAGCCCATTCATTGGCCAAAGCCATGGTTAATCTGGCAATCCCTCCTTTACTCGCTGCATAACTAGGTACATTAATCCCTCCCTGAAAACTTAATAATGAAGCCGTAAAAATGATTTTTCCAGAACCGGCTTTTAACATCGTCCGGCCAATCTCCCTACTCAAAATAAATTGGGAAGATAAATTCACCTCAAGCACCTCATCCCAATATTCATCCGAATGTTCTGCCGCAGGATCGCGCAAAATAGTCCCTGCATTATTAACCAAAATGTCCACCTTGGGATAATCTCTTAATACTGCTTTGATGAAATCATATAAAGACTCCCGGTCTGAAAAGTCGGCCTGATAGGCTTTAAATTTTCTACCTAATGCTTTCACAGCTTTTTCAATGGCAGAACCATTTAACTCCAAAGAAGCTGAAACTCCAATAATATCGGCTCCCGCCTCCGCTAGGCCAATGGCCATTTCCATGCCAATTCCACGTTTACAGCCCGTTACAATGGCTACCTTACCCTTTAAATCAAATAAATTCTGCATCGTTCTGTGTTTATTTACAAAGTATTTAAAATATGTTTTTTACTCATTTTTTTTACAATATTAGTCGGGTGAATTATACAAAATACTAATTTGCAAAAACTAAATTTAATTAAAGATGCAAAACAAATCCATGAACCCGACCATGGC
>CAMARL010000044.1 GCA_945860325.1 Spirosoma fluviale
TTTTAGTATTTAGTTTTGTAGGATATGAGTCACAGGAAGTGCTTGTAGGAAATAGAACCAACTTGAATTTAACATTAAAGTTAGACAATAAAGCATTAGAAGAGGTGGTGGTAGTCGGTTATGGTGTGCAGAGAAAAAAAGATCTTACAGGGGCTGTTTCAACTGTAAATGCCGACATGTTTAAAGAGCGAAAAGAAACGCAGGTGTCGCAGGCTTTACAAGGGGCAATGTCAGGGGTTTTTGTTTCTAGAAATGGTGGCAATGGTTCTATGGGTGGAGCAACCATTAGGATTCGAGGAATTACTACGATCGGTAATTCTAATCCTTTAGTTATTGTAGATGGTGTACCTGTAGCGGATGTTAATCAAGTAAACCCTAATGATATTGAATCTCTTACTGTTTTAAAAGATGCAGCATCTGCTTCAATCTATGGTTCTAGAGCTGCTTCGGGGGTTATTGTGATTACGACTAAAAGAGCTAAAAATGACCAAGCATCTATTCAATATAGCTATGAAAATGGCATTGATACTCCCACACAATTGCCTGATTACATGCGTTCACTTAGATACATGGAACTTGTCAATGAACTTCGTTGGAACGATGCGGGCAATGGCGCAAATAAATTTCCGACATTTAGCCAAGATTTGATTAAGGATTACAACCAAAAAAATCTGTCAGACCCAGACAAATACCCAGATACGGATTGGATGTCTTTGACGCTTAAAAAAATAGCTCCACGTGAGGCTCACAGTAAAAGTGTTATAGGTGGCTCCAAATTCGTAAAATCGAGTGCTTCGCTTCGCTATGAAAAAATTGGTGGTTTTTATGACAACAAAGACTATGGGCGTATTTTTATGCGGTCAAACAATGATTTCACTATCAATAAATATATAGGTGGAAATGTTGATATTAACTTTAAAAGAACTAATACAACCGATCCTACTGCGAACGATCCTCTAGGAAGGGTACGTGTTTCTTCACCAATTTATCCTGCCCTTTGGGCTGATGGTAGAATTGCAGATGGGAAAGCAGGTGAAAACGTTTATGCAAAAGTGAGGTATGGTGGTAAAGATCAAAATAATTACAATCAAATAGGTGGTAGAATTGGCTTAGATATCAAACCTTTAGATGGGCTAAAATTATCAGCTATTCTTGCGCCAATTTTTGATTTTGATTACCAAAAAAGATTTAATCAAAAAGTTGATGCCTATGCTTCAAACGATCCAAATCAGTTTGTGGCCACGTTGATAAGCGGTGGTCTTACTACACGTTTGGATGAAAATCGTTCCACTGGTATTAATCTTACTACTCAATTGTTAGGAAATTATCTTAAAACTATTGGTAACCATGACTTTACATTTTTGGTCGGCTACGAAAACTTCTATTCTAAGTCCGAATCTGTGGGTGCATCCCGTGACCAATTTCTTTTCGATACGTATCCTTATTTAAACCAAGGACCTGCTGCTTTCAGAGATAACTTCGGATCAGCATTTGAGACTGCCTATCGTTCATATTTTGGACGCATAACCTACAGTTATAAGGATAAATATTTGGTTCAGGCCAATGTTCGTCGTGACGGATCTTCACGTTTCAATGAAGCATATCGTTGGGGTGTTTTTCCATCTATTTCTGCCGGATGGGTGGTAAGTGAGGAATCTTTTATGAAAAATCAAGATGTAGTTTCTTTTCTTAAATTTCGCGCGTCTTGGGGATCTTTGGGTAATGAGCGAATCGGTAATTATCCGTCAATTGGTATAATGAACTTCAGTAATGCATTGTTCTTTCAAAATAATTTGGTTTCAGCCCAGCAAACGGCTGCACAAGGTCAGTACGCAATTAAAGATATTTCTTGGGAAAAAACAGGTTCGACAGATATCGGAGTTGATGCATATTTCTTGAAAAATCGGCTAAGGCTAACTGTAGATGGCTACTATAAAGAAACTAAAGATATGCTCTTGGCTTTGCAAATTCCCATTTTTGTTGGATTTGAGAATCCAAACCAAAATACTGGAATTATGACTACCCAAGGCTTGGATTTAGACCTTGGTTGGACAGATAATATTGGAATATTAAAATATTCTCTATCAGCTAATCTTTCACAATTCAAATCAACCATGGGTGATTTAGGAGGAACCGAGTTTGTTGGTGATAAGATCAAAAAATTGGGAAGTGAGTTTGATGAATGGTATGGTTACCGGGCGGCGGGTATTTTCCAAAACCAAGAAGATGTCAATAAATCACCCAAATTGAGCAGTAACGTAAAAGTAGGAGATATGAAATATACGGATATAAGTGGACCCAATGGCGTCCCTGATGGAAAAATATCTCCTGAATATGATCGAGTGTTGTTAGGTGGTTCACTACCTCAGTGGATGTATGGGGGTAATATTAAATTAGATTATCAAGGATTTGACTTGGGTATCACCTTCCAAGGTATTGGGCAACAGGCGGTTTCTAATCTTTCTTTTACTGACTATAATGCTGAGAACTGGGGCGTATTTCCAGTTTATCTTGATGGGGGAAATACTTGGAGTGTTAACAACACTGCAGAGCAAAACGTAGCTGCGAAATATCCAAGATTTACGGAAACCAACAAAGGGTTGAACCGGGCTTTATCTGATTTTTGGTTGTTTAATGGTGGTTATTTTAGATTGAAAAATGTCACATTAGGTTATAGTGTGCCTTCCAAAATTTCAAAAAAAATCATGTCAAATAACATTCGGTTTTATGTGAATGCTACAGATATTTTCAGTGTCAATAATTACCTTAAAGGCTGGGATCCAGAAGGTATCGGAACAGTATCAACTATTATGGGTGGTTTTAATATTGGTTTTTAATTCTTTAATTCTAAATATCATGAGAAAAAAAATATACAGTGCAGTGCTTGGGTTAATTTTATTAGCTTCCTGCCAAAATTCACTTGATTTATATCCATTAGCAGAGCCATCTGCAGAAAAATGGTATTCCAATGAAACTGAAATTCAACTCGCGCTAAACGACCTTTATCGAATTGATTGGTGGCAATGGGACGAAGATGGCACTAATAATAGTTTTCTATCCGATGATGGGTTTTATCGTCAAGCACTTTCAGAAATAAAGGCTGGAACGGTAACAAGTCAATCAAGTTTTTCTACAACTTTATGGAGAAATTCTTACAAGGCAATTGCCAGAGCAAATCGTGCTATTTCTGCCTTAAATAGTTCAGAAACTAAAAGTAAAGTGTCACAAGCTAAATTGGATGTGTATTTGGCAGAAGCTAGGCTGCATCGAGCTGCACAATATTCTAAATTGGTGAATAAATTTGGAGATGTGGTCTATAGTGACAATGTAATTAGTATTGAAGATGCATACTCTAAAGGCAGAACGAATAAGAAGGAAGTAACGGCTAAAATTTATGAAGACTTTGATTTTGCCATCAAATTCTTGCCCACATCTTATGCTGCTTCAGCTTTAAAAAGAGCATCTAAAGGAGTTGCGATGGCTTTAAAAGCCCGTCATGCTTTGTACGAAAAAGATTATAAAATTGCAGCAGATGCGGCGAAGGCATGCATGGATTTGAATCAATACACATTGCATTCAGATTATGCTAATCTATTTTTGCAAAGTACCAAAAACTCAAAAGAGATAATTTTTTCTATTCCACGTTCATTAGAGTTGAAAGTAACACTTGGTCCAACATCTGATAAAATAACTAGAAACTCGGGAGGTTTTGCCGCAGCAAATCCGACTTGGGATTTGTTTTGTGCTTACTTATGTACCGACGGAAATACAATTGATAAGTCTCCACTTTATGATCCTCGTAACCCATTCAAAAATAGGGATCCTAGGTGTACGGCTACGATTGTTGAATTTGGACAACCGCATTTAGGATTTATTTATGACCCCAATCCTTATGCGCTCCAAGTAACAAGGATCAGCAGTAATACCAAAGTTACTAATAATGATAACCGAGCTAATGCTCAATTTGCCTCTTTTAATGGATTGGTTTGGAAAAAGGGTATTGATGACTCTTGGTTACTAAATGGTCGATTGATTGAACCAGAGCATGTTATCATTCGATATGCCGATGTTCTGTTGATGTATGCTGAAGCAAAAATTGAGTTAAACGAAATTGATAAATCTGTTTTAGACGCCATTAATTCGGTAAGAGCGAGGGCATATAAGGTAGCTTTAACGGATGCGACATATCCTTCAATCAAAGGTAATAATCAAGTAGAACTTCGTAAACAACTCCGCATGGAACGTAGAATGGAGTTGGCCTCAGAAGGGTTAAGGTATATGGACATTGTGCGATGGAAATTGGCAGAAAAAGTGCTTACGCGACCTATTTATGGTATGCTAGACCCCATTGATTTAAGAACAAAAGTGATTGATAAAAATCTTTGGTTTTTCGCAGGCACACCTAAAATTGATGAAGATGGGATTCCTGATTTTAGTGATATGGAGAAAACAGGACTTATTCGAAATTTAGTACCAACTACTTGGAATAATCGCCAATATTTATGGCCAATTCCAACTCAGGAAATTCAGATTAATAAGAATATGAAACAAAATGAGGGGTATTAATCCCTCAAAATATAAACTTACTTAATACCTTTTGGTAGGCTTATATTAATACAACAAATACTTAATGTTTTAATTTTTTTTAAAAATATCGTATGAAAAGGAGAGAATTTATGGGCTTTGTTGGCAACACTAGCCTTTGTTTATTAGCTAGTCAATTTCCACTTTTAGCTCAAAATAAATCTAAAGTTGCTGCTCAAGAATTCGTTTTTGTGGAGGCGGAACAATTTGCGAATCATGGGGGTTGGGAATTAGACCAACAATCTATGGAGCAAATGGGCTCTCCTTATTTATTAGCCCATGGATTAGGAATACCCGTTAAAGATGCCACCACAGAAATTAAATTTCCTGCGGCTGGGACTTACCGAGTATGGGTTCGGACTAGAGATTGGGTTGCCCCATGGAATGCTCCAGGTGCGCCTGGAAAGTTCCAACTAAAAATTAATGGCAAAGCGCTCAAAGAAACGTTTGGGACTAAAAGTGCCACTTGGCACTGGCATGACGGCGGAATGGTGAAAGTTGGCACCCAAGCAAAATTAGCCTTACACGATCTAACCGGTTTTGAAGGTCGCTGTGAAGCCATATTATTCTGCAAAGATCCAGCATTTAAACCCAGCAACGACGTAGCGGCATTGACTAAATTTCGTCGCCAATTATTGGGCTTGCCCGAAAATCCAGCAGATGGAGGTCAATTTGATTTAATTGTTTCAGGTGGAGGATTAGCCGGAACTTGTGCGGCTATCGCGGCGGCCAGAAACGGGGTTAAAGTGGCCCTAATTCAAGACCGACCAGTACTTGGCGGCAATGGAAGTTCGGAAGTAAGGGTTTGGCCGGAGGGGCATACCAACAAAGATTTGTTCCCACATATAGGGGACATCGTTAATGAAATTCTGCCCCCTATTAAGAAGGGAAATGGACAAGTGTTTAATGGCGTAGGAGCTCAATATTACGATGATGCTCGTAAAATTCAAGTGGTTAAATCAGAACCTAACATAACACTTTTACTTAATCACCGAGTGATTAAAGTGGAAACCGAAGGAGACGAGATTAAATCTCTTCTGATTCAAAGTACCTTGACTTCTCGTCAATCCCGCTTGACTGGCAATTTGTTTGCCGACTGTACCGGCGATGCATCCATCGGGTTTAAGGCGGGTGCCGACTATGAATACAAGGTTGAGAATTTAATGGGACGTACGAATTTGTTTAATGTTTTGGATACGACCAATAAAGAAGAGGTGCTTGCCTGTGAATGTAAAGACAAGAGTGCATTGGCACTTAAATGCGATATTGGAGATTATAATCAACCATTCCCACGTTGCCCTTGGGCACTGGATTTATCTGATAAACCTTTCCCAGGAAGAAAAGGAGTGAAGACTTTTGGGAAGGAAGGCTTGCAGTCGTTTGCCAACATGTGGTATTGGGAAAGTGGGTTTGATAAGGATCAGGTAAACCAAATAGAATTGATTCGGGATCATAATTTTAGGGCTATGTATGGCGCTTGGGATGTGATTAAAAATGTAGATAAAATGTATCCAAAACACCGTTTGGGTTGGTCTGCTTTTATTGCCGGAAAAAGAGAATCTCGCAGGTTGATGGGAGATATTATTTTAGATGCGGAAGACTTTAAAAAACAAAGAAAATTTGAAGATCCTGCATTTCCTTGCTCTTGGCATGTGGACTTACATTCCCCTAAAAAGGAATTCCAAAGCGGCTTCGAAAACAACGAATTTGTTGCCGATTATACACGTGGCGTGGAATATCAATATGGAGAAGTGTATTGGGCGCCTTACCGAACCTTGTATAGCCGCAACATTAAAAATCTGTTCATGGCAGGTCGCTGCATTAGCGTTTCTAAGTCGGGACTGGGTCCTGTGCGCGTGATGAAAACTTGTGGAATGATGGGTGAAATCGTAGGCAAGGCGGCTTCTATTTGCATTAAAAATTCGACGAACCCGAGAGGCGTTTATACGAATCACATAAAAGAATTACACCTTTTAATGCAAAAAGCAGGGACGGCAAGGGCTTAAATATTTAACCATGCGAAATATAAAAATTTATTTTATTGCTCTAACTTCAATGTTAGGTTCTTTTGCTATTCAAGTATATGGACAAAACAATTCATCAGTTAGTGGAGTATTTCCTAATTTAGCTTTGGTGGCTAACCATAGCCCACGTACTGAAGCAGGTACTGGTGGCTTAATGCCTTGGGCCAATCGGCTTTGGATAATTACATATGTCGCTCATTTATCTACATCTGGTTCAGGAACAGGCCTTTATGAAATAAATGAAAAAATGGAATTAAAGAAAAGACCAGAGAGTATTGTAGGAACATACGCTAATCGGTTTATTCATGGCCCAACGAATCAATTAATTATTGGACCATATGTTATTGATACCCTAGGTAATGTCAGGGTGATTGAAGGTTTAAAAAACTTCAGATTATCAGCTACAATGGCACATTTAACAGAACCAAACAAAAAAGTATATTTTTTGTCAATGGAAGGAGAGTTTTTTGAGACTGATTTAACAACCTTAGAATCCAAACAGCTATTTAACCTAATGAGTGAATTGGATGAACCCGTTGGTTCTAAACCCCATTTTAAATCAGGATTTACAAAGCATGGCAGGGTAGTCATTTCAAATAATAGCTATAATGAAAAAGATTATAATGGCGATTGGTCGGCGGGTCGGTTGGCAGAATGGGATGGTAAAACATGGAAAATTCTCGAAAAAACAGCATTTACAGAAGTATGGAGTGCAGGAGCATCTGGTCAACCCATGATTGCCACTGGATGGGATAAGGCATCAGTTCTTATGAAAGTTTATTTCCCATCGATCAAAAAATGGAAAAGATATCGTCTGCCAAAAGGAAGCCGAACTTTTGATGAAACAAGTTATACCGAATGGATGCGTATAAGAGAAGTTGAAACAGAAAGAGCACTAATGGATTGTCATGGATTGTTTTATGAAATCGGATACCATACTTATGGAAATCAACTTTGGGCAATTAAACCTATTTCCTCTCACCTTCGCGTTATTCCAGATTTTTGTAGTTGGCGCGGAATGCTTGTTTTAGGGGGAAACCAGGCAACGCCCATGCGTTTCAGTAGTGGATATGATAATAATCCATTGGCTGGACAAGCACAGGCAGGTTTATGGTTTGGAAAAACGGATGACCTTTGGAACTTTGGCAAATTGCAGGGCGAAGGTGGCGTATGGCTTGATTCTGAAATCAAAAAAGGAATAGCCTCTGATCCATTTTTGACCTTTAATTTTAATAATAAATCTTTAAATATTTGGCATAAAAGCAATTTAGATGTGACATTTTCTGTTGAAGCGGATGTCGTGGGAGATGGAGTCTTTAAAACATTTAAAACGATTACAGTTAAAGCTGATGAAATTAAAAATATAGATTTACCAGAATCGTTTAATCCTAAATGGATACGCTTAGTATCAAATAAAGATTGCATTGGAACCGCTTATTTTACCTTTAAATAAACTAGCCTCTGTGTTAATTAATTAAATAATTATTCAAATTATGTCTACCTCAAAAACCAAATCTTTACTGGCCAGCTTAAATATAGTTTTAGTCATATTTAATTGTTCAGCTCAATCTATACCCAAGTCTTCCTATCTTCAATTTAGTGGGATTTATCCACATTTAGCCTATTATAACAATGAAGGAGAATGTGGTACGGGAGCCGTGGTGCCGTGGGCGAATCGCCTTTGGGTCGTGACGTATGGTCCACATTTACCTTTTGGTTCCTCCGATAAACTATATGAAATAGGCCCTGATTTAAGTAGAAAAATTAGACCCGAAAGCATTGGTGGAAAACCTGCGAATCGAATGATTCACACAGAGAGCAATAAATTGTTTATCGGGCCCTATGCCATTAATTCTCAAGGTAATGTTCGAACCATTCCTTATACGCAGGCACCAGGCCGCTATACAGGATTAGCGAGAGATCTTAAAAACCCACAAAATAAATTACTTTTAGGTACCATGGAGGAAGGTTTTTATGAACTGGACGTCAATAATTTAAGTACCAAATTACTTTACGAGGATGGTAATTTAAAAGTAAAGAAGACGAATGATGTTTCTAATAACACGAGCGGTTCTTTGTTACCCGGTGCGCATGGAAAAGGACTTTATTCGGGCCAAGGAGTGATGGTGTATTCCAATAATGGTGAATCTGGTGATAAAGCATTAAAGCAGTTTGATATCGAATCTGGTGTATTAGCTGAATGGAATGGGAAAGACTGGAAGGTGATTCGAAGGAATCAATTTGTGGAAGTAACGGGCCCCGGAGGAATTTATGGAAATAAGAATCCCGCGACCGATGCGATTTGGGTAACAGGTTGGGATCATAAATCAGTCATTTTAGGTGTGCGGGATTCAGGGAAATGGTCCTTTTTCAGAATGCCTAAGGCCAGTCATAGCTACGACGGAGCTCACGGTTGGAACACAGAATGGCCACGCATTCGAGATGTGGGTACTCCTGAAAAGCCCGCATATTTGATGACCATGCACGGTATGTTTTGGCATTTTCCACAATCCTTTACCTCATTCAATACGTCTGGAATTCGTCCTCGGTCAGCCTATTTAAAAGTGATCGGTGACTTCACGCGCTGGCAAGATGGATTGGTTTTTGGTTGCGATGATTCAGCCCAAAAAGAATTTCTGAACAAGCGAAAAGCAAAAGGAAATATAGAAGGACCAGGGCAGTCCAATTCGAATTTGTGGTTTACGTCGGTACAAACGCCGGACCAATTGGGACCCAATACGGCACAGGGTGCGGTTTGGCTTTCTGAAAAAATTAATGCCAATATCAGTTCAGAACCTTTTTTGTTTGCTGGTTGGCAAAAGCGGATGGCTTGGATTCATAATGCAGGGAAAGAGGATGTTACCTTTACTTTTGAGGTGGACGTAAAAGGAAATGGTACATGGAAAAAACTTCGTAGCATGGTGGTTAGCGCTGGCCATTCGAAAAATATTTCTTTTATACCTACGGAAATTGGCGAGTGGATTAAGGTTAAATCAAACAAGAATACGACGGCCACGGTTAATTTTAATTACACAGATGACACTCGGTTCGTCACCGGATCAGACCCAATATTTAAGGGATTATCAGCTGTTAGCGGAGATGAATTATCGGGTGGACTATTATATGCCCTTGGAGATAAGCGTCGCAAATTAGGTATTTTAGCGAGTGATTTTTCCAAGGGAAAATTCAATGAAGTGGGGTATTATGAATTAGATAGTGCCATGAATTTGACCAGAAGGGAGGATCCTAAAACGGCCGATTTTATTCGTTCCAAATTTGAAATTTCCAAAGATGCGATTATAGTTGACGAGGCCTCTGTTTTAGTTATTGACGACTCCGGCAGAAGATGGCGTTTGCCCAAGGGCAACGAAAACTTCACAAATAAGATTCAATCGGGATCGATGCGCATTGATCGGGAAGTGGCGACCGAGCGTGATTTGATGAATGCACATGGAACCTTTTATGAACTTCCAGCTGAAAATGCGGATGGCTATGCCAAAATTAGACCCGTAGCTTCCCATTCATTATCGATTCATGATTATGCTTCTTATCGCGGCTTATTAGTTATGACGGGGATGGATAAAAATTCGGGACCTAATGAACATATCATTAAATCCTTGGATGGCAAGGCAAAAGTATGGGCAGGTACGATTGATGACCTTTGGAAATTGGGTAAGCCAAAAGGCCAAGGCGGACCTTGGAAAAATGCTTCTGTTGCAGCAAATGCCGTATCTGATCCGTATCTAATCGGATTTTACGATAAAAAAAGCTTAAAAATATCACATAAATCTAATGAAGCTGTAAGCTTTAAAATTGAGATTGAACCGATCGGTCATGGCCCTTGGATGCTATTCAAAGAAGTAGATGTTAAGCCAAACGAAACGTTTGAATATACCTTTGCGCCTGATTTTCAAGCTCGCTGGATTCGTTTTTCTACTAACAAAAATTGCGAGGTGACGACTTGGTTGACATATAAATAATCGACAATTCTTTCTTTAATATATATTAAGAATGAGCTAGATTAGCTCAATTCTTAATTTTTGTTTGAATTTACTGAAGTAAAATTGACCCTTTAAATAGAATAATATGGTCAAGAGTATGTGTACCTAAATCTCAAGCGTTTTCAACTTCGTTTAAATTTAAACAAAGTTAAATTTCCACTAAAAACCCCACTCGTGCTACCTGTTTTGCTACCACTCCCGTAAAATAAAAGAATCCACCCTTTTGAGGTGGATTCTGGTGGTCCCACTAGCCGAGTCGATACGGCTACAATCAAATATTAATCGGATCAAGACATTAACAGGATTATTCTATTCCAATTTAGTTGACTTATTTAATTCGATTCAAGTGGTTTAAAATCAGTTTATTGTGCTCTTTTGTTTGTTATTTGGATTTAAATATAATGGCTCTTTTTTAAGTCTATTAAATGTTCATTAAAGTTTTGAATTTATTTTTGGTTCTTAAAGAAATTTATTAGTTTGGTAAAGATATCAGTGGAGCCCAGAACCCACTTTAAAAAGCGGGGCGTATCTGAAAAGCCTTACGAGTAGGAAAACAATTTTAATTCTAAATGATGAAACAATTATTCTTTTTATTGATTGCATCGGCAACATTATTGTCATGCTCTAAAAATGCTGATACAAACTCGGACGAGGCTAATTTAGCTACGTTTAAAGAAAACAGTAAAATTGTTCAAACGTTATTTGACGGATATTCAAGTGCTGATTTTAGTCAATATGATGGATTAGTGGCTGATTCTGCCAAATTCATACCTCCATCCGTTAATGCAGATACACTAAATAAGGCGGATAATCTAAAAAGTCTTCAAATGTTACGTAGTTTACAAGCAAAAGTAAATTACAGTGGTCTTCAATTCTTGCCTGCCGTGGATTCTGTTAATTATAAGCCTGATGGAAATGTTCGAGTTTTTGCAAGATGGACTAGCGACGGTAAAAATGGGGCTCATTTATTCAATAATTATTTTGCTATATTTCGATTTAATTCAGCTCATAAATTAGTATATTCTGTTTCATACCAGGATATTAAAGGTGCAGTGGATGCACTTTCTGCACCTGCAAAATAACATGCAAGTTTTATAAAATAGAGAAGAGACCTCTTGAAATAGGGGTCTCTTTTTTACATGATTCTTTTTCTCAATAAGATCTTGTCAATATTTGGAGTCCAGACCCCACTAAAAGAAACGGGGCGTATCCGAAAATCCTTATGAGTAGGAAAACAATTTAATTTCTAAAAAATGATATTTAAAATGAAAAATCTACTTCTATGTTTCATTTTGCTTGGATTAGCAAGAACTTCTTTTGCCCAAGAAACGGAAGAACAAATAAAAAAAACAATCACGCACGAATGGCTTACCTATTCTAAAGCATTTGAATTAAAAGACTACAATAAGATTGCTGAATTCTTTCATTATCCTGTTATACTGTCTGGAAAATCCTATTCGAATAAAAAAACGGTGATGGAAACATATAAAGAACGTAGGGAAAAAAAAGTTCAGCCTGGGTATAAGTATAGTTTATCTGATGAGATTAAGTTTATTGAAATTTCAAATGAACTTGTAATTGCTGAATTTTATTACTCAAGATATAATGCAAAATACGAAAAATTATTTTCAGGCTCATCTATAGGCACTTATAAAAAGCTAGATGGTAAGTGGAAAATGAGTGAATACCAAAGTGGTGGTGATAAAGTTTT
>CAMARL010000045.1 GCA_945860325.1 Spirosoma fluviale
TTATAAGCCTTTAATTTATTTAACAATCCGATGCCACGACCTTCTTGGAACATATATAAAATCACTCCTTTCCCTTCTTTTTCGACCATTCCCATAGCGGCGTGCAACTGAGCACCGCAATCACAACGACAACTACCAAAAATATCTCCAGTCACACAAGAGCTATGCACACGTACCATCACCGGCTCATTTATTTCCCATTCCCCCTTGACTAAAGCTAAATGCGTATCTCCCGTATTTTTTTGTTTAAAGGCAATCAACTCAAATTGACCCCATTCGGTTGGCATATTCACACCAATCTCACGAGTAATCAACGATTCCGTATTTAACCTATATTCTATTAAATCTTTAATAGTAACTAATTTTAGATCAAACTTATCGGCTATCTTTCTAAGATCAGGCAAGCGAGCCATACTACCATTATCATTTAATACTTCAATCAAAACACCTGAAGGCTGAAATCCAGCTAATTTAGCAAAATCCATCGACGCCTCCGTGTGGCCTGTCCTCCTTAAAACTCCCTCAGATTTACTTTTTAAAGGAAATATATGACCAGGTCGACCCAAATCAGTTGGCTTAGTATTAAAATCCACCAATGCTTTTATGGTTTTTGAACGATCCCCTGCAGAAATTCCCGTAGTGCATCCATTGCCTAATAGATCGACTGACACAGTAAATGGAGTTTCATGCGAAGTCGTATTTTGATCGACCATCATCTCCAATCCCAAGGCTAAACAACGCTCCTCTGTTAAAGAAACGCACATTAGACCCCTAGCCTCTTTAATCATAAAATTGACTAATTCGGGCGTTATCGCCTCCGAAGCACATATCATATCACCCTCATTCTCACGATCTTCATCATCGGCAACAATAATTATTTTACCCAATTTAATATCCTGAATGGCGTCTTCAATACGGTCCAATCGAATAGGTAATTCATTCATATTTTAAGCAATTATTTAACGAAAACACAAAGGTACGGAGATTTTAATCCTATTTTACTTAAATTGCAACTTAAATAAATGGAAATTTATGTCGATTGAAGTCCTACATTTAAGCAAATCATTTGGTCAATCACTGGCGATCAGTGACCTCAGTTTTGACTTAAAAATGGGCCAAATAACGGGATTTTTAGGCCCCAATGGAGCGGGAAAATCAACTACATTAAAAATACTAATGGGGCTGGAAATTCCCAGTAGCGGGGAAGCCAAAATTTTGGGAATGGATGTGCAAAAACAAGATGTAAAAATCAAAAAGCAAATCGGGTATTTGGCAGAAAATAATCCATTGTATCCCGAAATGTACATCAAAGAATTCTTAAGCTTTATCGGCAAAATTCATGGCTTAAGCTCAACTGTATTAACAAGAAGAATTGCAGAAGTCATCGAATTAGTAGGCTTAGAAAGAGAGCAAAAGAAGAAAATAAAAGAAATTTCGAAGGGGTACCAACAGCGAGTTGGCCTGGCCCAAGCGATTCTTCATGATCCCAAAATTTTAATTTTAGATGAGCCCACCAGTGGCTTAGATCCCAATCAAATGGATGAGATTAGGTCATTAATCGTCGCACTAAAAAAAGATAAGACGATTTTATTTTCGAGTCATTTGCTAGGGGAAGTCAATGCCATCTGTGATCATGTGCTGTTAATCGACAAAGGGCAGTTGAAAGCCAATTGCAGCATAGAGGAAGCAAAAAATTACCCTGGAGGACTAGAAAGTTTCTTTAAGAATAAGACTAATTAATGAGTTCAAAATGATCGGCATCCAAATCCGTAGGGAATTTTGCCCTAAATTCAATCAATTCAGGTTTTGAAATGGAATAGGTTTTAATCGAATCTTCATTGGACAAATTCAACAAATCATTGCCTAAATACGAAATAAGAGCCGAATCACCTTGGTATTGAATTTCATTTCCATCCCGGCCTATTCGATTTACTCCGACCACATAAGCTAAGTTTTCAATGGCACGTGCCCGTAACAGCGTATTCCACGCATTTGAACGAACAGCAGGCCAATTGGCCACATAAATAGCTAAATCATAAGCCAAGTCGACATTCCTTGACCACACGGGAAAGCGTAAATCGTAACAAACAAAAGCCGCAATATTCCAATTTTTATAAGAAATAATACGCCTTTCATTTCCCGCTGTATAAAACTGATCCTCGCCTCCCATCCTAAATAAATGTTTCTTATCGTAACTGAGAATTTTACCTTCAGGGTCGACAGCTACAAATCGGTTGAAAAATTGATTGTTTTCTTTGCATTTAATGCTCCCCACAACTAACGCATTTAGTCGACTAGCCATTAATTTGAGCCATTTGATGACCGGACCATGGCCTATTTCAGCCCCCTGATCATTCATGCTAAATCCCGTGCTGAACATTTCAGGCAGAACCACCACATCTGTTTGATTGATTAAATGTTGGAGCTTTTCCTCTAATAGGGCACAATTTGCTAGAGGATCTTCCCAAGCGATTTCGAATTGAACTAAACTTACCCTCAAAGGATTATTGGGGCCGGACATGTACTGATTGATTATTTTGCTTTGGCAATATAGGAATAATATATTTTCAACTTAGCTTTCAATGCATTAAGAGGAATAAATCGTACACTCTCGCTCGATATTTTAGCATTTCCTGAAGCATCTGCTGAAATGGCGGGAGTCAATAAAAAACCTAAATTAGCTTTGTTACCAGTCAATAATGCTTGCATAATCGTCGTAACATTAAATGAATAGGAATTGGTAAACGAATTATAAGTAGCGGTTTGAACCCCTGAAGCACCTTCGGCCACAAAGTATTTAAGTCCATACGTATTTCTTAGGGGTCTATTGGAACCATCCGATTCGATTAAGGATAATTGGCCTATCGTCTGACCTAAATCCAAATTATCAGCTCCTTGAAAAACTAATTCAGCCTTATTAACCGCTACGTTATTGGTTCCCTTCAACTTAGTTAAATAAGGCAAATCGATTTTAGTTACAATTCCCGTACCCGATTGAACATAGGTAGTATTATTCGTTTTGAGTGAAGATATTTTATCCCCAGACTTAACTAAATTAGCTAATAACCCTACTTTTTTAGACTTAATCTGGTTGAAACGCGCATTGAACTCAGGCGTATACGTATTCGATAAACTGAAATAATAGTTTAAAAAATACTTTAAAGTATCTCCTGGGTTATGCCAATGCAAAGTCATTTTAGAATAAGCAGGTGAGAAGTTTAATAAAGCAGCTTTCTTCGTTTCAGCTGTCTGAATATAAAAACCTTTAAAGAAATCCCTAAATGAAGATCCTCCTCCAGAAATAGCCTTATCCTTATACTTCGAAATTAATTCTTTACCTAAAGCCAAACCCATATTAAATTTCAATGTATCATATTGAACTGAATCACCATTGATCGATTTAGCATAAAGTGGTTTAGGAGTAAAGGTATGAGTCTTTAACACCTCAGGAAAATAAGTAACGGTAGAATTGGTGAAATAACTAGAACTTCTACTTAAACTATCCTTCAACCGATAAATCTTGATACTCTGTGGCTGGGTTAAATCACCTTGGAAATTGGTATACACCAAAGACATTTTCAATGAATCCAAAATAGAATTCTCTTTGGAATTCAAAGTGTCTGCATTAGCTATCTGTGCGAAAACATCAGACGTCACATAACCCAGTTCAGGATGAAAATAAGAACCCAGCAATAAGGAATTATTGGCCCCAGTATAAATGGAATCAACCAAAACCGTGGAAGAATTAACGGTTAATGTGTCCGTATAATTTAATCCTACCTCCACACTAAAAAGATCAGAACCTATTTCTTTAGGATCATCACATGAGGACAGGAAAAGGGAAATAATTCCCAACCATTTAAGCGCCGGCCATTTCAATGTAAGCTTTTTCGAAGAAATCGAGGTCATTTTCGGCAATATTTTGGTGGGTTTTTTCTTTATATTCATCAATAATTGATTGAATGCGGGTGTTATCCACATTTTCTAAGGATACTACTTTATCGGCAAATTCCGCACCTATTTTAATAAATGCATGATAATCAGAAGTAGCTAAGCTACCCAAATGTGCTTCATCTAAATCTCCAATTTTAACTTTTTCCAATAAATCGTCATTTGAAAACGTAAAATCAAAGGCAGAATTGTGTGGAGAAAAAATAGTTTTGGAATCTTTATAAATAGGGTGATTTCGGTAATGTGTTGAAATATACAATGGCACTAAACTCGACATCCAATCATTGCAATGAATCACATCTGGCGCCCAACCTAATTTAATAACAGTCTCTAAAGCACCTTTACAGAAAAATATAGCTCTTTCATGATTGTCAGGATAAAAATCACCCTCTTTATCATTTAAGATATATTTTCTTTGATAATAATCCTCATTATCGATAAAGTAAACTTGCAATTTAGCCGCCGGAATACTAGCCACTTTTATGGTTAAGGGTTTCTCCTCATCTCCCATCGGAATCGTAATTCCTGAGAGTCGAACTACCTCATGTAATCGATTTTTGCGTTCGTTAATAGAACCAAATCTTGGAACTAAAATTCTGATCTCCATTCCTCTCTCCTGCATGGCAGCTGGAAGATTGCGAACAAAATTGGCAATTTGTGATGTGTTTAGAAAGGGATCAACCTCGCTCGAAACGTAAAGTATACGTAATTTGGCCATTCTAAAATTATTTATGGGGAAAAATTATCCCAAAAAAACAATGCAAAAGTACAAAAAATTTATCGCATTTACACACCATTATTCCTCTAAAGGTCTTTATTTTGCTAATTGATTTATTATCTAACCCAATTTCATGCTAAAATCAATCATAAAGTATCTTTTCTCTACCGCATTAGCCTTAGGCTTGTTGTATTGGGCATTCTCGTCAAGCAAAATACAGTGGCAAGATATATTTGATACGTTTGCGGTGGCCAACTACCAATGGATTCTGCTTTCCATCCTCATTTCAATTTTTTCACACGTTTTACGTGCATGGCGTTGGGAAGCTTTGCTCGGCGCAATGAATTTTTACCCCGGTACACTAAGAACCTTTTCAGCGGTCATGATTGGCTACTTTGCCAATTTTATCGTTCCAAGAATGGGCGAAGTTTCTAGGTGTGGGTCGCTTACTAAAACCGCTAGCATTCCATTCACCCAATCATTTGGGACAGTCATCACGGAAAGGATTGTCGACTTGCTCGGTTTACTTTTTATTGTCATCATGGCATTTTTTATTGCTTGGGAACCGATGCAACAATATTTATTCCCAAATGCAAGCATACCGTCAACTTATTTGATCGTGTCAACTGTTTTGATTTTGGGTACTTTAATTGCTATGCTACTATTTTTTAAAAATAAAATAGGCCTTCTTTGGGAATCCTTTACGTCAAATAATAAATTGGGTAAAATTTTAGCAGGCTGGATCGTCGGTATTTTAAGCATCAAAGATGTTAAAAACCCTCAAAAATTTATTTTATACTCCGTTCTAATTTGGGTCTGTTATTACTTAAACGCCTATGTGCTATTGCTAGCCTTTCCTGTAAGTCAATCCCTCAGCCTTTCAGCCGGATTAATGGTTTTAGTCATGGGGACATTTGGCATGGCGACTCCTACACAAGGAGGAATTGGCGCCTACCATAAATTGGTTTCCGCCACATTGGTCTTTTATTTAATACCGGTCAAAGACGCAACTGTATTAGCGACCTTTTTTCATGGAACCCAAATGGTCACTATTTTGTTATTGGGTGGATTAAGTTTTATCTTAACCTTATTTTTAACACGAATCGATGCAAAACCCATTGAGTCAAAGTAAAATCTTAGATCTTATTTCGGCTATAGACCAACGAAATAAATGGAAATCCGATGAAGATGAACGCGTTGTTTTCACGAATGGATGCTTTGATATTTTGCATTTAGGCCATGTCGATTACCTTGAAAAATCGAGTATGAGCGGCACAAAACTGATTGTAGGCGTAAACTCAGACCGTTCTGTCAAAGAATTAAAAGGACCTGAAAGACCTATCAATTCCGAATATGCTCGAGCAAGATTAATTGCAGCTTTGGGTTTTGTTTCTTTGGTCATTATCTTTGATGAAGATACGCCTTTGGATATCATAAAAACCTTAAAACCGGATGTATTAATGAAGGGAAACGACTATACTTTAGAAACCATCGTGGGAGCCAAAGAAGTCTTGGAATATGGTGGCGAAGTACTAACCATACCACTGGTTCCCGATTATTCAACTACTGGAATTATTCAAAAACTAAAAAAATAATATTATGTATTTTATCGCTATTTTATTTGGAGTGGCCGGAATGTTAATTTCCTGGAGATTGAAATCAAAATTTCAAAAATATGCCCAAGAGCCTTTGCAAAGTAATTTTTCTGGCCAAGAAATTGCCGAGAAAATGCTCGCAGATCATGGAATTACGGATGTTCGAGTTATCTCTGTTGAGGGCCAATTAACAGATCATTACAATCCTGCTGACAAAACAGTGAACCTATCTAACGATGTGTTTCACGGTCGCAATGCCGCTGCCGCCGCAGTTTCTGCGCACGAATGTGGTCACGCAGTCCAACATGCCCGAGCATATGCTTTTTTAGAATTCAGAAGTGCTATGGTTCCCATGTTAAATGTGGCGAATGGATTTATGCCTATCCTATTGATGATCGGTATGTTTGTACTTTATTCTACGGGAAGTGTGCTTCTATTGACTATTGGCGTTGCGCTTTTTGCCCTTGCCACGCTCTTTAGCTTTGTTACTTTGCCTGTTGAATTTGACGCATCAAATCGTGCTTTGGCTTGGATAAAAGAAAAAGGAATTGTCACGCCGACTGAATATGAAATGTCAAAAGATGCGCTTTGGTGGGCAGCTATGACGTATGTGGTCGCTGCTTTAGGCATGTTAGCCCAATTGCTTTACTACTTAAACTTATTAGGTGGTCGTAGGAATAATTAATTTCAATGATTATAAAAATAAAAAAATGCCTCAAGATCCTTGAGGCATTTTTTTATACATTCAATTTACTTTTCCGATAACTATATCCAAAGTAAATTAATAATCCGGCCAAACACCAATACAAAAAGCGCTCCCAATTCATTGCTCCCATTTGAGTCATTAAATACAGATTCACCAAAAGACCCAATACCGGTATTAATGAAAGGTTATGAGTCACACTGAAAAAGGCTATAATAACCCAAATCAAGAAAAAACAAGTCATAATTACATGATCTGCCTTTTCCGCACCAGTCCATATCCCCGAAAACCATTGTTGCCACGCGCTTAAAGTCGGCAAAGAAAGATATAAAGCAATCACTAAGGAAAGCCCCACATAATATTTAGCATTGATATAAGGAATTTTAAACTTCGATTTTTTCTGATTTTCAGGATCTAAATCTAAAATTAACACGCCTCCACAAACCAGCACAAAAGCAAATAAGGTTCCGATACTGCTCAAATTTATCACTTCTTCTAAATTGGCAAATAAGGCAGGAATTCCCACCAAAAATCCTGTCATGATCGTTGAAAATGAAGGAGTTCTATATTTCGGATGAATGCGCGAAAAAGCTTTGGGCAACAAACCATCACGAGACATCGTCATCCAAATACGGGGTTGGCCCATTTGATAAACCAAAAGCGCACTCGTCAAAGCAATCACAGCACTCGCTGCCACCACCCCAGCCACGCCGGGTAAATTAACCTTCATAAACATAAAAGCTAATGGATCCTCAATTCCAGCTAATTCTCCAGAAGGTACAATGCCAGTCAGCACTAGCGTAACCATGACATATAAAACAGTGCAAATGATTAACGCCCACATCATTGCTTTGGGGATATCTCTTTGAGGATTTTTACATTCCTCCGCGGTCGTTGATATAGAATCAAAGCCAATATAAGCAAAGCAAACAGCTGCCACACTTTTTAATACTCCACTAACACCATTGGGCGCAAATGGAGTCCAATTTTCCACTTGGACATAAAATGCCCCCACTCCGACCACAATAGCGATCACAGCTAATTTAAGAACCACCAATACATTATTCATATTTTTGGTTTCTTTAATGCCAATGTAAACTAAATAGGTGATCGCTGCCGTGATGAGCAAAGCGGGAATATTCGCGACAAAATGCCAACCGAAAAAAACGGGGGCTGAATTAAACGCGACAAATCCTTCACGTACATTGACAGACATTTGCTCTAATTTCTGGCCAGCTTCTAATGCTTGTGAGGCTGCCGCATGGGCTCTTTGGGCCGACAAATAATCCATGGTTAAATATTCAGGCACATGAAATCCTAAACCCTCCAATAAATCCACAAAATATTTAGACCAGGAAATGGCCACAGCCACATTGGATATCGCATATTCAAGCAATAAATTCCAGCCCAAAATCCAAGCCAACATTTCTCCCAAACTCGTGTAAGCATACGTATAGGCGCTTCCAGAAATAGGAACGGTCGCCGCAAACCGAGCATAACAAAATGCGGTAAACATACAGGCCAAAGCTGTAAAAACAAACAATAATGAAACGGCTGGACCTCCATTAGCCGAAGCCTGACCAATAGCAGAAAATATACTTGCTCCTATTATGGCTGCAACACCCATAAATGTCAAATCCCGAACACCCAAATTACGAATCATAGAATGACCCGCTAATTTTTCCATTTCTAACTGATCTGATATGATTTTATCAATGGTTTTTTTTCGAAAAAGAGAAGCCCACATAGTTGGTTTGTTGGATGTATTTACGCCAACAAAAATACATCTTTCTTCAAGAAATTCTAATTATGTCGATTTGTCTTACCTTTGTATTATGTCAGTCGCAATTGTCATCTTAAATTTTAATGGCCGAGGTTTTCTAGAAAAATTCCTTCCTGATGTTATTTTAAATACACCGGAAGGAAAGATTTATGTGGCCGATAATGGGTCAACGGACGATTCAGTCAAATTAGTAGAAGAGCATTTTCCAGCGGTTAAGGTAATCCAATGGGCCAATAACCTTGGCTATGCGGGTGGATATAATTTTGCCCTCAAACAAATTGAAGCTGAGTATTTTGTACTCATGAATTCAGATATTAAACCTCAAAAAGACTGGCTAAATCCTCTTTTGAGCTTCTTTGCGATGAATCCTACTTGCGCTGCGGCACAACCCTACATATTGGATTACAAGCAACCCGAATATTTTGAATATGCGGGTGCCGCTGGTGGATACTGGGATCAATTAGGTTATCCATTTACTCGAGGTAGGATTTTTGATCATGTAGAAAAAAATGAGAATCAATATCCCACTTCATTTGTCCATTGGGCATCGGGGGCATGCTTAATGGTCAAATCAGAACTTTTTTGGAAAGTCGGTGGCTTAGATGAGTACTTTTTTGCTCACATGGAAGAAATAGATCTTTGTTGGCGCCTCCAAAGAGCCGGATACCAAATAGCAGCTATCGCAGAAAGTCAAGTCTTACATGTAGGAGGCGGAACATTAGCCCAAGGAAACCCCTTTAAAACCTATTTGAATTTTCGTAACAACTTGATTCTACTATACAAAAACGTAGACCCTTCACATAAATTTACTATAATTTTTAAACGGATGCTTTTAGACGGAATCGCAGGATTACGTTTTTTGCTGGACCTACAGTGGAAGCAATTCTTAGCTGTAGTACATGCACATTTCTATTTCTATAAGTATGTGATTTTTCACAAAAACAAACAGAATCTACCCAAAAGCCTACAAGAAAAATACATTGAAAGTTATCCTGGAAATATTGTGTTGGACTACTTCCTCAGAAAAATTAAGAAATTCTCGGATTTAAAATTTTAAATATCCCAAACAGACGGATTGTTTCTTTGGCGAAGATAGCGTCTTATGTTCATCCAAAAAGCAAGGATTAGATAAATAATGATGGGAGAACCCATCGTCAAAAAAGAAGTGTAGATAAAATACAATCGAATGCTACTGCTTGAAATCTTAAATTTTTCCCCTAATCGAGTACAAACTCCAAACGCCTGATTTTCAACGAAGTATTTAATTTTATACATATTGATCAAATAAAGTCCTGAAATTAGGAATAAGATCTCAAAATAACACAGCCTAAAATTTAAAATACTAATTAATTATATAAAATATTAGAATATTCATACTTATTTTGAAAAATCAGTAAAAATATTTTCATTTCTCTTGCATATAATATAATTATTTATACTTTTGAACACTTAAAAGATTTAACATATTCTTAATTTCGACTTTCTCCTCTAGTTTCTCCTCTGATTTTCCAGGTTATTGATTCTATTAAAGTTTGTCGACTTAAAGGTTTTTATCTCTCGAGGGTATTAATATTTTTAACATTTTTTTTATGCAAACTGGTAAAGTAAAATTTTTCAACGAGACGAAAGGTTTCGGATTCATCGTTGATGATCAAACAGGTGAAGACATTTTCGTACACGTAACTGGCCTTACAGGTGTTACTATCCGCGAAAATGATTCAGTATCTTATGAAGTTACTGATGGAAAGCGTGGCGCAAACGCTATCAACGTAAAGAAAATCTAATTTTCTTACGTTTTTTTTGATTAGAGCAAATCAGGATTAAACAATATATATAGGATTACCTATTTAAGATTGCAAAATTGATCTCTAGTTGAAGAGAAAAAAAAAGCCCTCAGAAATGAAGGCTTTTTTTATTTTACGCGGTTCTTAAAACAATCAAACAGCTATTTATTTGTAAGTTAACCGGTCTATCGAGAAACTTATCCCTTTAAGCCAGAAACAATTTAAGAAATCCAAGTAATCACCTCTTCCTTGGTCGGCATGGATGAATCAATCTTTAATTTCTTTCTCATTCCACCTAAATCGTTGAAAACTTTATTTGGATTTGCTTCTTTCAAAGCGTCTAAAGTCAAAATTCCCATTTTTTGCAATGCTGGAATCCAAATTTCGGGTACCCCTGCGTTGATAAAATCTTGATTCGAGGATACTTCTTTCATGATTTCAGGGCGCATTTGAGGGAAAAACAACACCTCTTGGATCGAGGATTGATTCGTCATCAACATGGTCAATCGGTCTATTCCGATCCCAATACCTGAGGTAGGTGGCATGGCGTACTCCAATGAACGGATAAAATCATAATCCATTGCCATCGCCTCATCATCGCCTTTTTCAGCTAATTTAAGTTGGTCCTCAAACCGCTCTTTTTGATCAATCGGATCATTTAATTCGGAATAAGCATTTGCAATTTCCTTACCGTTCACAAATAGTTCAAAGCGTTCAACTAAACCCTCCTTTGATCTATGCTTCTTGGTTAGCGGAGACATTTCAACAGGATAATCAATGATGAAGGTGGGCTGAATTAGATTAGCCTCAACTTTCTCCCCAAAAAGCTCATCGATCAATTTACCTTTCCCCATTTGAGCATCTACTTCCATCCCAAAAGAGGTACATTTTGCTCTTAATTCATCTTCAGAAAGCTTATCTACATTTACGCCAGAATATTTAAAAATAGCCTCTGAAATACTTAAACGAGGATATGGGCCAGCAAATTCAATGTGATTATCTCCCAATGCAATCTTAGTTTGACCATGTAAGGTCAAGGTGACCTTTTCAAAAATTTCCTCGGTCAAATTCATCATCCAATGGTAATCTTTGTAAGCTACATAAAATTCCAATGAGGTAAATTCAGGGTTATGGGTTCTGTCCATCCCCTCATTTCTGAACATCTTTCCAAACTCATAAACTCCATCAAATCCGCCAACAATCAAGCGCTTCAAATATAGTTCATTGGCAATGCGTAAAAATAAAGGCATTTCCAACGTATTGTGATGCGTTTTAAAGGGTCTCGCTGAGGCACCCCCATGAACCGATTGTAAAACAGGGGTTTCCACTTCTAACCAACCCCTTTGGTCAAACATCGTCCGCATCGTTGAAATGATCTTAGCGCGTTTGACGAAAATATCTTTTATGGAAGGATTAACGATTAAATCCACATATCGCTGACGATACCTCATTTCAGGATCTGAAAAGGCATCATACGTTTGGCCATCTGCTTCCTTGACCACCGGCAGTGGCTTCAGCGCTTTGGATAGCAACGTAAATTCGCTCACATGAACAGAAATCTCCCCTACTTGGGTCGTAAAAGCATACCC
>CAMARL010000046.1 GCA_945860325.1 Spirosoma fluviale
GATTTTTATAATTTTTTTTTATAAATTTTAGGTTGTATTGTGATGTCATTTACTTTCATCAATGCAAGCATTAATATTCAATTAAAATTTTAGCCTTTTTTTGGCTATAATTGATTTGCCGAATGGATTAATCATAATTAAATATGAAAAATTTTGCATTAACATTTCCATTTAATGATTGCAGTGCTCATTTCCCTTTTATTGAGCATTTTAGCTTTCAGACCGTTGACTCAAGCAAATCCAATCCGGTGTATTTACCCCAGGGAATTGGCATTCGCATGTTCTATTTTAAAGATGGAATTTTCGAAATTAGCGTTGACGGCAATAGACAAACCATGCTTCCGGGCGACTGTTTAGTCGTATGTCCTTGGGAAAATGTTGAAATTATTCCGAATAGGATTAGGCGGTCATCTTTCTTCCATCTTATTATTCGGACTAAATTTTTTGATGCTGATCAAGATTTAGAATTTGGGTATTGGTCTAAAATTTCCAAATACGACCAAATGGAAATTGGCGAAATTTTCAAAAACTACCATAAATTCAAAATCAATAAATCCGATTTTTTGGCCAAATTATTTGTGCAATTGACCAATGAAATATTTATCCACGAAATGAGTCAAAATGAAATGGTCATTCACATTATTGACCAAATCATGATTTTGTTTGCTCGAGAAGCCCAAAAGTCCAGTTTAAATACGACAGAAAATACAAAAGTGAGTCAGATTATTGAGCAAAATATAACGAAAGATCCATTGCATCATTGGTCTGTGTCGGAGATGGCTCAGTTGGCCCAGCTCGGAATCACGGCGTTTAGTGAACGAATGAAAATGGAGACGGGCTTAAGTCCCATCAATTTTTTAATCAAAATACGCATTAATATTGCCATGAATTTAATGGCATATTTCAATTATAAAATAGGTGATATTGCCTATGAAACTGGCTTCTATTCTCCACAGCACTTTTCGTTAACCTTTAAAAAAATGACGGGTGTCAGTCCGCACAAATACCGCAAAACCTATTATGAAAAACAACTTTAAAATATTATCCATTTCAGGGGCATCTATTATAATCCTTGGACTCATTTTTTCAGATTCTTCCTGGGCCGGGATTTTATGGATCATTGGCGTTGCATTGATCGCCCTCTCAACTCATACCAAAGAGTCATTGAAAGGCTTCTCATTTACCTTATGGATCATCGCAGCGGTAGTATTAACATTACAATTTCCCACCCCATTCATTGGCTATGGAGACATTAAATTCAAGATCCTAATCATCCCATTATTGCAATTGCTCATGTTTGGCATGGGTTCCACCATGGAAGTATCTGATTTTCAAGAGGTCCTAAAATCACCCAAAGCTGTGGCATTAGGTGTGTTTTTTCACTTCTCCATCATGCCTTTAGTGGGTTGGAGCATTACTAAAATCTTTACTTTTCCTCCAGAAATTTCTGCTGGTATCATCTTAGTAGCATGTATGCCATGTGGCCTAGCCTCAAATGTCATGTCTTATTTAGCCAAGGCTAACGTGGCACTATCATTAACATTAACTTCGGTGGCAACCTTTATCGCACCTATTTTAACTCCCTTATTGATGAAAAATTTGGCAGGCCAACTAATCGAAATTGACCTATACGCGATGATTTGGGAAATCAGTAAATTAGTGCTAATTCCAATCGTTTTAGGCGTAGTCTATAAGCGTGTCATTGGCGACAAATGGCCTTGGTTCCAAGAAAAATTACCCCTTATATCGATGATCAGTATTGGTTTAATTATCATTATTATCACCGCTAATGGTCGGGATGCCTTATTATCCGTGGGTCCACTATTAGTTCTTGCTTGTTTTATCCAAAACATCATGGGCTTTATTTTAGGATATTGGGGAGGTAGACTCACCAAACTTCCAGAAAAAGATTGCAGAACAATCGCCATTGAAGTAGGATTACAAAATGCAGGTTTAGCCTCAGGTTTAGCGATGGCGATGGGAAAAGTGGCGACTGTTGGGCTACCGGCAGCTATTTTCGGTCCCGTCATGAATATCAATGGATCCAGCTTGGCCAATTATTGGAAAAATAAATAAGAACTTATATTGAATTTTAATCATAAAAAAGCCTGCCGATTCAAATGAGAATCGGCAGGCTTTTTAAATTTAAATATCCGTTAGGCCAATTTGAATTCTGAGGTAAAATGGAATTCAATTTCAGGATTATTCGTCTGATTCATGCGTAATATCCAATCTGATTCGGCTAAAAAGACATAATTTCCATCTTTGTCTTGCGCAATGTTTTGCCCTTTTAAACGAACGAACTCTTGTAGTTTTTTGGGATCTTCGGAGGTAATCCAACAAGCCTTTGTGACTGACATGCCGTCAAAGCGGCATTTAGCACCATATTCATGTTCCAGACGGTATTGAATTACTTCATATTGAAGTTCACCCACCGTTCCCACAATCTTACGATTTCCTAACTGGGGCTGTAAGAATAGTTGGGCCACCCCCTCATCGGTCAACTGGTCAATGCCCTTTTCCAATTGCTTCGATTTCATCGGATCAAGATTCATTAATTCCTTAAATATCTCCGGAGAAAAACTTGGAATTCCTTGATAATTCAGGATTTCTCCTTCGGTCAACGTATCGCCAATTTTAAAATTACCCGTATCATATAAACCGATTACATCTCCAGGAAAACCATCTTCCACAACCTCCTTGTCCTGCGCCATGAAATTATATGGATTGGCAAATCGCACATTTTTCTTCAATCGAATATGTTGGTAAAAAGTATTCCGATGAAATACCCCTGAACAAACGCGCAAGAAAGCAATTCGATCCCTATGTTTAGGATCTAGATTTGCGTGAATTTTAAACACAAAACCGGTGAATTTTTTCTCTTGAGGATCCACAATACGGATATCCGTTCCACGCGCTTGTGTAGGCGGAGCAATTTTTGTGAACGTGTCAAGCAATTCTTGAATGCCAAAATTATTCACCGCGGAACCAAAAAATACGGGAGCTAAATCCCCGGATAGATAATCAGCCCGATCAAAAGGCTCGTATACCCCTTCAATTAATTCTACATCATCACGCAATTGAGTCGCATCTCGGTCTCCCACTCGGGTATCCAACTCGGCCGTCGAAATATCCACGGAAACCACATTCTTTTCAATCTTCGTTTTATTGGCCGAAAATAAATTTAAAGAGCGATCTAATAAATGATATACCCCTTTGAAATTTTGACCCATATTAATGGGCCACGTCAATGGTCTAACGGATATCCCTAATTTTTGCTCCAGCTCATCCAATAAATCAAATGGATTTCGACCCTCACGATCCATTTTATTAATAAAAATAATCACTGGCGTTTTACGCATGCGACATACTTCCATCAACCTTTCCGTTTGTTCCTCCACCCCTTTTACGCAGTCGATCACTAGAATTACTGAATCCACCGCTGTGAGTGTCCGATAGGTATCCTCTGCAAAATCCTTGTGACCCGGGGTATCTAAGATGTTTATTTTAACCTGATTGTATTCAAAAGTCATGACCGAAGTAGCCACAGAAATACCTCTTTGGCGCTCGATTTCCATAAAGTCGGACGTAGCGCCTTTCTTGATTTTATTCGACTTCACTGCTCCAGCCGTTTGAATCGCTCCTCCAAAGAGAAGCAATTTCTCCGTCAATGTGGTCTTGCCCGCATCGGGGTGAGAAATAATCCCAAAGGTTCTCCGTTTCGCTATTTCAGTTTCAATCTGACTCATTCGATATACATTATAAAATCAAGGTGCAAAAATACGCCAAAATCCATTGGATTAAAAATACAAATGAAAGAAGCTGAATGCTTACATTCATTCAAAGTTGTCAGGCCAACTCCATTAAATACTCACAAAATAAAAATTTAGAAACCTTTTTTAAAGGTGCAAAAAAAAAGGCGCAATTTCTTGCGCCTCCTTTTCTAAGATTTCTTGTTCAGATTACTATGCCCTCGACTATATGCGAAGTAAACAATAATACCTAAAGTACCCCATATCAAAAATGAAAGCTTCGTTTCCGTACGCAAACCCCACATTAAATATAAATTACATAGAATTCCAGCGGTAGCCACAAAAGGTAAAAACTTCACTTTGAATGGTCGTTCGATATTAGGCTCGCGAACTCTCAACAACCAAACCGCACCACATATCATCGCAAAAGCTAATAAGGTTCCCGAACTACACATTTCGGAAACTTTGTCGATCGGTGTCAAAGCTGAAACAACAGACACGATAGCACCCACAAAAATAGTCGACTTCCAAGGCGTCTTAAACTTAGGGTGAATAGCCGCAAATAAACCTTTTGGCAATAATCCGTCCTTCGCCATACCTAAGAAGATACGTGTTTGGGATAACATCATCACAAGCATTACTGAAGTTAATCCTGCAGTTGCGGCAATAGTAACAATGTACATCGCGATTGGTAAACCCGCGCCTTCAAAGGCAGAAGCAACTGGTGCTTTTAAATCCAATGTATCATACTTAACCATACCTGTTAATACCAATGAAACTAAAATGTACAACACTGTACAAATTAATAAAGAAGCAATAATAGCGAAGGGAACATCCTTAGTAGGATTAATGGCCTCACCTGCCTGTGTGGACACGGCATCAAAACCAATATAAGCAAAGAAAATAATGGAAGCCGCAGTCACCACTCCGTCAAATCCAAAGTGCGTTGCGCCGGTAGCGTCCACAACTGGATCTGGAATGAATGGATGCCAATTAGCTGTATCCACGTAAAATGCACCCACGACAATAACAAAAATCACCGCCGCAACTTTCATAATTACGATCAAGTTATTGGTACTTGCCGCTTCTTTAATTCCTTTGACTAGAACCCACGTAACCAACCATACGATAATAAAAGCAGGTAAATTAAAGGCAAAAGTAAATTCTGGAACCGCCTGACCCGCTGCACGTAGTTTTTCAACTTTTTCAGCCGCAGTCACGGGATCATTGGTCAAATAAAGAGGCAAGTTTATATTGAAAAGATGTAAAAGTTTTTCAAAATATCCACTCCAAGCAACGGCTACCGTTGTGGCGCCCATCATGTATTCTAGAATTAAATTCCAACCAATGAACCAGGCAAAAAATTCACCCACCGTACCATAAGAATAGGCATACGCACTTCCTTCAACAGGTAAAATGGATGCAAATTCAGCATAACAAAGTGCGGCAAATGTACAAGCAGTACCCGCCATAATAAAGGCTAAAGCTAAAGCTGGACCCGCCCAATCATGTGCTGCAATACCTGTCAAAGTGAAAATTCCTCCGCCAATAACAGCTCCAATTCCCAAAGATGTTAACGCCCATCTACCAAGCACACGCTTGAGTTGGCTGTTCTTCACATCCGCAGCATAGGCCTCTAAAGGCTTTTTTCTCCAAATACTATTGTTCATAGGTTTTAAATTAGGTTGATGTAAATACTGGCAATCCTTTCAGATTGCCAGTATCATTTATTTTTTAGTTTTAGATGAGGTCCCAAGGTCTATCACAATAGGAGCTGCTACAAAAATAGAAGAATATGCTCCAAATACAACACCGATAAACATCGCGAATGAGAATCCTCTTAATACATCGCCACCAAATATCAATAACACAGTAACCACTAAAAACACGGTGGTCGCAGTCATTACCGTACGTGACATGGTATGGTTGATGGATTCATTAATGGTTTTGATCATTAATGCCTTATTCCCTAAATCAGGATTCACTCCAATTTCCTCACGAATACGGTCAAATACAACCACTGTATCGTTAATTGAATAACCAATAACCGTCAAAATTGCCGCGATAAATACTTGGTCTATCTCCAATTCAAATCCAAATAAACGGGCTATTCCCACCATACCTAATACAACTAATGCATCATGCACCAAGGCCACAATGCCACCTAATGAATATTGCCATTTGCGGAAACGAATCAATATATAAATAAAGATCGCTACCAAAGCATATAAAATAGAAAGAAAAGATTGCGTTAAAATATCATCCGCTACGGTCGCACCTACTTTTGCCTCCGATACAATCACCGGAGAATTAGCTTCGAAATCTTTTAAGCCAGTTTCCAAAGCAGTTCTAACCGTATTGTTGGCCGTGATCGATTCATCCTCCACTAAATACGAAGTAGTCACTTTCAACTTACTAGCTCCATTAAAGGTTTTTACCTCCACTCCTTTTCCACCAAAATTATCCGATAAGGCTTCTTTAACTTTACCTGCGTCAACAGGCTGAGCAAATTCAACCACATAAGAACGTCCACCTTTAAAGTCCACGCCTAAATTAAATCCTCCTTGCATGAATAACACAATAGCACCTAAGGCAATTAATCCCCATGAGAACCAATATGAATATTTACGTTTGCCAATAAAGTCGAAATTCATTCCTTTGAATAAATCACGCGATATAAATGTTTCAAACGTCATATTCTTCTCTCTACCGGCTTTAATCGCACGGTTAGCCATCCATAAAATCAAGATATGAGAAATATAAACCGCCGTAAATACCGAAGTAATCAAACCGATACAAAGCGTTACTCCAAAACCTTTAACAGATCCGGAACCGAATATAATCAAGATCACCCCGATCAAAACCGTGGTAATGTTACCATCCAAAATCGCACTTAATGCTTTCTCGTAACCGACATTAATCGCATCCAGTAAACCTTTTCCTTTGTGCAATTCTTCACGAATACGCTCATTAATCAATACGTTGGCATCCACAGCCATACCCAAGGTTAACACAATACCGGCGATACCTGGTAAAGTCAACGCTGCTTGGATTTGTACCAACACACCCGCAATGAAAAATACGTTAAAGAATAAGGCCAAATTAGCCATCCAACCTGGATTTCCATAATATCCAATCATGAATACGATCACTAATAGCAAGCCTAATAGCATCGACATATACCCTTGGTTAATGGACTCAACGCCTAAAGAAGGACCAATAAAAGCATCCTCAACAATACGTGTTGGCGCTGGCAATTTACCCGCCTTCAATACATTAGCTAAATCTTTAGCTTCCTCCACGGTAAAACTACCTGAGATCGAAGAACGTCCACCTGCTATTTCTCCATTAATCACCGGTGCAGAATATACGTAGCCATCTAATACAATAGCAATTCGGCGACCTACATTAGCTCCCGTTAAATTTTTCCAAATTCTAGCACCCGTTCCATTCATGGACATAGTCACTTCAGCACGACCCGTTTGATCAAAATCTTGAGCGGCATCTGTAATCACATCACCTTCTAATGGGGCCGATTGGCCTTCCGCCTTTTTCAAAGCTTCTAAAGTTAAAATCTCATCCCCATTGGTCGCTGGAATTCCTTTCGCAGCCCAAGCAAATGTTAGGTTTGCTGGAAAAAATCCACGCACATCTGCCCGACGAAATAACGCATTTACTCGAGCCGTATCTTTGCGATAAACCCCAATTCCATTTCCCATAGGCAAGAATAATTTGGTCAACGCACTTCCCGCACTTGTATCCGTCTTAGCTTTTCCTGAATCCTTAACCGCCGGTTTAGATAATTGAGATGCCAAAGCATTGCTTGTTGAAGTATCTTTAACAGATGTAGTTGGAGCCGATGAAGCTACTGCAGGTTGCTTAGACTCCTGATCCAATAATGCGCCTAAAGCATTTAAACCAGATCCATATTCATTTACTTCATAACACTCAATAAACTCCAATTTTGCAGCACCCGATAATAATTTACGTGCACGCTCTGGATTATCCACACCTGGCAATTCGACTTGAATTCTATTAGAACCTGGAAGTCTTTGAATGTTTGGATTCGCTACACCAAACTTATCGATACGTGCTTGAATAATTTTGTAAACACGGTCAACAGCCCCGTCAATTTCCGCGTCGATAACCTTTTTAACTTCTGAATCAGAAGATGAAGAACTGATTTTTCCACGATTCACCGAGTTAGCAAAAACTGATGCTAAGGTTTGATTCGGTGCAATTTTAGCAAAGGCATCATAAAACAAATCATTAAATGAATTAGATGAATTTGCTTGAGCCGCATTGGCTTCAGCCAAAGCCTTTTCAAAATTGGGATCATTACTCTTTCCAGAAAGAGCACGAAGAATTTCTACCGGAGAAACCTCTAAAACTGCATGTAAACCTCCTTCTAAGTCCAATCCCTTGTGAAGGGCATATTGGGTAACTTCTTGGAAGGTATATCCAATATAAACGGGTTGCTTCCATAAAGAATCAATGAAATGAAGTCTTTTTGCCGGGTCAAATTTCCCGTCTTTAGAGGTCGCATAAGTATTTGCTTGATCTCTTAATTGGCCCGCTTTCCATGTAAAGGAAAGGAAGAAAATACATAAAGCTGAAACAATGGTAGACAGCCAAATAATAGCACTTTTGTAACGCATGATATAAAAATTAAAAATTTGTAAATTAAAAATTGAATAAACCTCTTAAACAAGGTTCATCAGGGTGCCAGAGTGGCGATAAATTGAGTTAATAAAATTCGCATGAATTGCGTACGATGTAAGATCGCAGGCAGCTTAAAATCATTGAGTGGTTGTATGCTGAAAAATTCTATCGGCGAAACAAAATTCCAATCAGAAGGAAAATCTAGCTGAAGGTTTGCAGCAGCTTGGTAAACGTTCTGAACGGCATAAACTTTGATTTGCTTCGAGTCCGTTGATCGTTTTGAAGGCGCATTTTTCTCAGTCTTGAAATCAACTTTCTCCGCCGAAGTTAAGGAAATCGGCTTTGCCACGAGCCAAAAAAGCACGGGGATGAATAAGATTAATTGAAATATTTTGACTTTATTTTGCATACTAGGAGGCAAAAATAGGACATTTTTTTTAGAATTCAATTTCTAATGCCTATAAGATTATAATTCGTAAATTTGCCGTTACAAAAATGCTAACATGTTCGAATATCAAGCACCTGAGTATATTCAGCACTTTATAAAAGAAGCCTTACATGAGGATTTAGGGGATGGAGATCATACTTCATTAGCCACAGTACCTGCCTCCGCCACAGGTTCCGCTTCCTTATTAGTCAAAGATACGGGAGTACTTGCCGGTGTGGAATTAGCGAAAGCCATTTTCAATTACGTTGACCCCAACTTAAACCTTACGCTTTTCAAACAAGATGGCGACTGGGTCGAACCCGGAATGACGGTGTTGGAAGTTAACGGCCTCTCACAATCCATCTTGAAAGCGGAGCGTTTAGTCTTAAACTGCATGCAACGCATGTCTGGAATTGCTACTTATACGAGGTCATTGGTACAAATTATTCATGGGACTAAAGCCAAATTACTCGATACGAGAAAAACGACACCCAATTTTAGGTTAGCAGAAAAATGGGCCTGTAAAATTGGAGGTGCCACGAATCATCGATACGGTTTATTTGACATGATTTTAATCAAAGACAATCACGTAGACTTTGCCGGAGGAATATCAGCCGCTTTAAAAAAAGCATTTGCCTATAACCTCTTGCGCGGAAATACATTAGCGATCGAAATCGAAGTACGAAACGAAAAGGAATTAGTTGAGGTGTTGGAAATCGGCGGAGTCCAACGCATTATGTTGGATAATTTCAGTCCGAGCCAATTACGAGATGCCGTCCGAAAAATTAACGGTCGGTTTATCACCGAAGCATCGGGAGGAATTAATGAAACGACCCTACGAGCCTACGCCGAAACAGGGGTTGATTTTATTTCAGTAGGAGCATTAACGCATCATATTAAAAGTTTAGACTTAAGCTTAAAAGCAAAATGAATTTAATTGACGAAGCAAATCAAGTAGGCTATATCGCACGCTCAACCCCAAAGGGCCAAGAGCTTATCGATGCGATTAAAGCCTTAAAAAAGGAAAAAAATGCAGTCATTCTAGCTCATTACTATGTGGATGGCGCGATTCAAGAGCTGGCTGATTACGTAGGCGACTCTTTGGGTCTATCCCAAGCGGCAGAAAATACAGAGGCTGATTTAATTATATTTTGTGGTGTCCACTTTATGGGTGAAACAGCCAAAATTCTGAATCCAACCAAAAAAGTCATTGTGCCCGATTTTAATGCCGGTTGCTCATTAGCCGACTCCGTTCCTGTGGAGGAATTTGCCGCCTTAAAAGCAGCGAATCCTAAAGCGGTTGTAGTCTCATATATCAATTGCTCAGCCGATATCAAAGCGATGACGGATATCATTTGCACTTCATCCAATGCCGTCCAAATCGTCGAATCTATTCCTGCAGACCAAGAAATTATCTTTGCTCCTGATGCGAATTTAGGTCGATATGTGGCGCATAAAACAGGTCGTGATTTAATTCTTTGGGAAGGTGCTTGCATGGTCCACATCGATATTTCCCTAGAGAAATTATCCAAATTAAAGAAAGAATTTCCAGATGCTTTATTGATCGCTCACCCCGAATGTAAAGAAGTTATTTTAAAAGAAGCTGATTACGTAGGGTCGACGACTGCCTTATTGAAATTCGTAGAAACCTCCCCTAATTCCACTTTCATTGTGGCCACCGAAGCGGGAATACTACACAAAATGAAACAATCGGTTCCGTTTAAGCATTTGATCCCTGCGCCGGCCAACGAGCAAAATACCTGTGCATGTGCGGAATGTCCCTACATGAAAATGAACACCTTGGAGAAATTATATAATGCACTTTATTATGAATTGCCTGAAATACACCTGTCAGAAAAAGTGAGAGTTCCCGCCTATAAAGCGTTAAAGGCTATGTTGGAGTTATCCAAATAGGCATTTTCACGCTAATTCAAAAATCACCTCAATCTCCACGGGGATGTTGCCGGGGAGAGTGCCCATGCCAACCGCCGAGCGCACACCAATTCCATTTTCTTCCCCCCATACTTTAGCAAATAACTCGGAGCAACCATTGATTACATAAGGATGGCGCTCAAAATCGGCCGTGCAATTCACCATACCCAACACTTTTATGACCCGCTTGATTTTATTTAAACTCCCCAATTGGGATTGTAAGGTGGACAATATCGTCAGGCCTACTTGCTGAGCTGCCGACTTCCCTTCCTCCATATCCATCGCATCGCCTACTCTTCCCACAATTAAAGAACCATCATTAAGCACAGGCCCATGACCCGAAACATAATAGAAATGATCCACTTGTAATCCCGGCTTATATACGCCCATCGGTTTAGGGGCCGGAGGTAAATCCAACCCTAAAGCCTTGAAATTTTCTTCGGGCGTACCCAAAAATTCATTTTTACTTTCCATACAATTGTCTTATAATTTCTGAAATTAAACCTGTCCAACCCGTTTGATGGCTAGCCCCTAAACCCTTCCCTGTATCCCCGTCAAAATACTCAAAAAACAAATGATTATCCTTGAAATTTGGATCAGATTGCATCTTTTCATATTCCCCATACATCGGAATTTTTCCATCCTTCCCGGGCGTAAACATCGCTAATAAACGTTTTGAGACACCTGATGCGGCATCTTTTATATTCATCATTTGGCCGGAGTTCGTTGGATATTCCACCTCATAATCACTTCCATAATAATCCGAGAACTTGGACAAAGAATCCAAAATTAAATAATTCATCGGAAACCAAATGGGACCACGCCAATTTGAATTTCCACCAAACATATCTCCAGTGGATTCTGCCGGGGTATAATCAACTTGCATAGAACCTCCATCAAAAGCAAACTTATACGGATTCTCCTGATGGTATTTTGACAAAGACCTAATCCCAAAATCTGATAAAAACTCCGATTCGTCAAACATCCGCTTTAAAATCATTTTCATCCGATGCCCTCTTAAGATGGAGAGCAAGCGACTTTCGCCCTTTCCTGGTTCATACCAACGAGATATCAAGGAGGCTAAATCGGGGCGATTGTTTAATACCCACTCCACCCGACGTTTAAACGCAGGTAATTTGTCCAGCATGTCGGATGTCAATACCTCAACGGCAAATAATGGAATTAAACC
>CAMARL010000047.1 GCA_945860325.1 Spirosoma fluviale
CAGCTAAAAAATCCAGCCGTTTTCCAAAAAAGTTTTAGCCGCGCTAACCTATCCTACTCCGTACTTTGGGAAGAAAATAAGGATGTAAAATTAGTTCAGATGATCCAAAAAGTAGGTGGCTCATCCATTGTGTATGCTAGAAACCGCAGAAAAACACAAGAAATAGCCAAAATGCTCTTGGATAAAGGAGTCAAAGCAAATTTCTACCACGCCGGTTTAACCTCCGAAGAAAGAACAAAAAGGCAAAAAGACTGGATTGAGAATCAAGTTCAATGCATCGTAGCAACCAATGCTTTCGGGATGGGGATCGATAAATCAGACGTGCGACTTGTCGTTCACATGGATCTTCCGGATTCAATGGAAGCCTATTATCAGGAAGCTGGCCGTGCGGGACGAGATGAAAAAAAGGCCTTCGGTGTCATATTAATTGAGGAGAATGACCTGATTGAATTAAAAGCACAATGGCAAAAATCATACCCAACAGCCGACATCATCAAACGAACCTATCAGTCCATCAGTAACTATTTACAAATTGCCGAAGGAAGTAGCGAGTTGTCGACACATGATTTTGATTGGCAAGAAATGGTTTCTCGTTACCAATTGCCCTCCTCTGAAACGTTTTACGCGCTTAAAACCCTCGAGTCTGAAGGCTTGATTTTAATGAGCGATGCGATGCAAAATCCATCTAAAATAAAAATTATTGTCAACTCTACCGACCTCTATGACTTTCAAATTAGAAATGAAAAATTTGAATCCATGATCAAATATTTGCTAAGGCAATTTGGTGGAAATTTGTACAATCAATTTGTAACCATCTCGGAATCAACAATAAGCCAACAATTTAAAGCACCCATCGCAGATATAGAAAGGTCATTGCAATTATTAGAAAAATTCGAAATCATCGAATACGAAAAACAAAATGGTCAACCCAAAATCACTTTTTTAACTCCAAGAGCATCCGTAGATAACTTGCCGATTAGTTGGCACACCTATGTCGCAAAAAAAGATTCTAGCAAGTCAAAATTAGATGCCATTGAAACCTATGTAAGGCAAAATCAATTTTGTAGAACGGCGCAAATATCTGCTTATTTCGGTGAGAACATCGAAATCCCCTGTGGCATTTGTGATATTTGTATTCAAGAAAAACGCGAAAATTCTGGAAAAGCCTACCCTGAAGGCAACGTCCAAGAAAGGAAATTGATTCTTCAATATTTAAAGAATGGCCCCATGAATCTAAGCGACTTAGTAGACTGCCTCCGCCCTCTTTCTAAATCCGAGGCCATCAAAGTCATTCAATATAGCCTGGAAAGGGGGGAAGTTTTTTACGCTGATACGGAAACCGTAGCCTTGGCATCCTCTTGAAATACAAAAGAGATAGGCGTTTTAACTTTCTCGTCCAATAAGGCTAAAGACAAAACTTCAATCGCATTTTCAACATAATGAAAGGATAGATCTGAAATATAATGTGGCTCTATCTCCTCCACATCCTTGCGGTTTTTTGCACACATGATGATTTCTTTGATGCCCGCACGTTTAGCCGCTAATATTTTCTCCTTGATTCCGCCTACAGGCAAAACTTTCCCCCGTAAGGTAATTTCACCCGTCATGGCTAATTTGGAACGTACTTTCCTTTGAGTTAAAGCAGATGCAATAGCTGTAAGCATGGTTATTCCGGCCGATGGGCCATCTTTAGGAACAGCTCCAGCAGGTACGTGAATGTGCAAATTATACTGGTCAAAGATTCGATAATCAATTTCGTATTGATCTGCGTGCGCCTTTAAAAAACTGAGAGCGGCCATCGCTGACTCTTTCATCACATCTCCTAATTGGCCCGAAAGTGTCAATACACCCTTGCCCCGGCTTAAAAGTGTCTCAATGAATAAAATATCTCCACCGACAGGCGTCCAAGCCAAACCTGTAACGACACCTGCATATTCATTGCTTTCGTATGCATCTTTATCGAAATGTTCTTGGCCTAACATTTTCACTACGTCAGAGGCTTGTACTTTAGCCGGATATGCTTCTCCTATCGCAATAGATTTCGTTATTTTCCGAATCACTCGGCCTATCTCTTGTTCTAATTTCCGAACGCCAGATTCTCGGGTGTAGCCCTCTACAACTTTCTGAATCGCCAAATCAGACATGCTAACCGACATCTTCTCCAAACCATGTTCTTTCTTTTGCTTGGGCAACAAATGCTTTTTAGCGATTTGAACTTTTTCTTCCATCGTATAGCCACTCACTTCTATAATCTCCATACGATCACGTAAAGCGGGGTGAATCGTGTCCAAATTATTAGCTGTAGCCACAAACATAACGCGAGACAAATCATATTCGCACTCCAAATAATTGTCCATAAAGCTGCTGTTTTGCTCAGGATCCAACACCTCAAGCAAAGCCGACGAAGGATCACCTCGATGATCAGAACCCACTTTATCAATTTCATCCAATATAAAGACCGGATTAGAAGAACCCGCTTTCTTAATATTTTGAATTACTTTTCCGGGCATCGCCCCTATATAGGTTTTGCGATGACCGCGAATTTCCGCCTCATCACGCAATCCACCTAAAGCCATCCGAACATATTTCCGACCTAAAGCCCTAGCGATTGATTTCCCTAAAGACGTTTTTCCAACACCTGGAGGCCCATAAAGGCATAAAATAGGTGCCTTCATGTCCCCTTTCATCTTCAATACAGCTAAATATTCCAAGATTCTTTCCTTCACCTTTTCCAAGCCAAAATGATCCAAATCCAATACTTTTTTAGCTTTAACTAAATCAAAATTATCCTTTGTGTATTCCGCCCAAGGTAAGTCGGTTAGGAGCTCGACAAAATTCATCAACATCGGGTATTCCGGTGACATTGAATTCGTTCGCTGCAACTTCGATAACTCTTTGTTGAAAAAGTCATTTACCTCTTTTGACCATTTTTTCTTTGCTCCCTTCGCTCTCAATCCATCTAATTCCTGTTCAGGACTCTCAACACCCAACTCCTCTTGCAATACTTTAATTTGCTGACGTATGTAATAATCCCTTTGCTGTTGATCTATATCACTTGAAGCCTTGCTTTGTATTTCCCTTTTAAGCTCAAGATGTTGAATGTCTTTCAACATAAATTCCAACAAATGTGTAGCTTGTTCTATTCCGTCAAGAGTTTCTAATAATCCTTGCTTTTCCTTCAAATCGGCATTAATGTTGGAAGACAAAAAGTGAATTAAAAAGGCAGAAGACTCAATATTATCCAATGCAATTTGAGCTTCACGGGGAATTTCAGGATTAAGATTTAATATTTTTAAAGCCGATTCCTTCAAAGTAGAAATCAAGGCTTTATTTTCTTTATTTAATTTTTTGGGAAAGGTATCTTCGATGTAGTTAACCTTTGCAATTAAATTAGGTTCTGTTTTGACAAACTCCTTTACCTCAAAACGCTTTCTACCTTGAACGATAATGGTTGTATTTCCTCCCGGAAGAACAAACATTTTAATGATATGACCTACAGTACCGATTTTATATAAATCGTCGACCTTGGGTTCTTCTTTAGAGTTGCTGGCTTGTACCAAAACTCCTAGTGTCCGATCTCCTTTATACGCCTTTTTGACAAGCCTAACGGATTTTTGTCGGCTTACCGTGATCGGTATAACCATTCCCGGAAATAACACGATGTTACGAATGGGTAAGATTGGCAATTCATCTGACAAAACACCCATTTTATCATCACTCCCCATGCCCTCCCCGTTAATAGGAATCAATTCTATATTTTCGAAATCAGAAATTTCTGAAACGCTCAAATGCTTAAAAACATCATTTGGATTATTCATACGATCAATTTAAATATCTTTCCTTCTAGAATAAATTTGAAGGAGTCCGTTTATTATCAACTATTATGCCATAAGACAACATGGCAGTAAAATACTATTCGAGTAAAATTATAGGAATGTCTTTTTTAAACAAATATGATTTCTTTTTATCTAGTCTTGCTAGATGCAATAAATTGGTTTGGTCAGGAAACACGTCAACTAACAAACTATTTTGAAAATATACCCCAGTGAATTGTTGTTGGGTAGGGATTTCTAAATAAACCCAAATTACATCCTTTTGTGGCTCAAATCCAATGTATCGATAGGGTGTTTGCAACTTCAAATTTACTTGAAAACCCACATGGGTTTTGATGTATTTTGCCAGTAATTCATCCACATCTACACTGGCCTGAAACTGAAACTTTTTTCCTTGAAATGCAGACAAGCCCGCCTCCAAATCATCTTGAAATAAACGAATGCTCACCTCCCAAAGTTGCTCTTTTTCATTAAAAACAATCTCCGTTACACTGGTATGAAAAGGATGATTTTTCAAAGCAAAAATAGGATTGCTCGCTAATAAAAAAATTAAAAAAAAGAGTTTTTTCAAGGATTAAAATAAAGCTTTAAAAATATCGTTCCCAAATGTATAAGCCATTAAAGCCAACAAAATGATCATTCCTACTTGTTGGGCTCTTTCCAATACCTTATCTGATGCCGGCTTTCCCGTAATCATTTCATAAAGTAAGAAAACAGCATGACCCCCATCTAAAGCAGGAATTGGTAGAATATTCATGAAAGCTAAGGCCATCGAAAGTAGACCCGTTAACATCCAAAACCTTGTCCAGTCCCAGACTCCGCCAAACATTTGAGCAATTCCGATAGGTCCACTTAAGGCTTTAGATGCAGAAACATCTCCAGAAGCTATTTTTTTAAACCCTCTTATATTGTCCGTGATGACAGAAAAAGCCCTTGACGTTCCTAGGCCAGCAGCCTCTAAAATACCATAATCCTGGTGGGAAACTTTAATTAACAATTCTGGGAAAAACCCGATTTGACCCGTTTGAGTCACTGTCATCTGAAGGGTATCCGCTTTTCCATTTCTTAAAATACCTAGACGAATAGGTTTTCCAGCTTCCAATTTTAATGCTTCTTTCACTTCATGATAATACGTAATCGACTTATTGTTTACTGAAGTGACATAATCTCCTGCTTTTAAACCCGCAGACAAGGCAGGCAACATCTCCTCTGATTTTTTTCCAAATAATTTGTCAAAGGTTGACGGAGGATTAGGGCTTGTCACTTCGGCCACTTTAAATTTCGCCATAGGTTCAATGAAACCGGCTTTTTTATCACTTAATTTTTCGATGAAATTCGATGGGATTTTGATTTCTAAAGTTTGATCACCCCTTTGTACCATATAGGAAGAATTATCCCCTAACAATACATCTGAAGATCTTAAATCTGTCAGGGAAAGATAATCCGCTCCATTCACTTTTACGATTTTATCGCCGGTTTTTAATCCAATTTGTTGGGCCAATTCCAAGGCAACAATTCCATTTTTATTTAATTCTGCTTTTGAAATAAAGTTGTTTCCGTTCGAATAAGTAAGACAAACAAAAATGACAATACCCGTAATAATGTTAACAATAACTCCTCCCAACATAACGATTAGGCGCTGATAGGCAGGTTTAGCTCTAAATTCCCATGGCTCGGGTTCCTTGGCTAAAGTGGCCGCGTCCTGTGTTTCGTCGATCATTCCCGCGATAGAAACATAGCCTCCTAGAGGGAACCAACCTAAACCATATTCGGTGTCGCCAATTTTTTTCTTAAAAAGAGCGAAATTCAACAAAGAAGGAATTGGAAATAAAAAATCGAAAAATAAATAAAATTTTTCTACCCGCATTTTAAACCATTTGGCCGTAATGTAATGACCAAATTCATGCAATGTTACTAGTATCGACAGCCCTAAAATCAACTGTCCCGCCATGATCAAACCTTCCATATTATTTCTTATTGTTTATTTCTACCCAATTTTGGGCCATTTTTCTTGTTACTAAATCTGTTTCAATATAGTCTTCTAATGTCGGATGCCCTAAAAAAGTTCCATGTGACATGCAATGTTCTAATAAATCCGACATTTGCAAAAATCCGATTTCTTCTTTTAAAAATGCGCCAACAGCTATTTCGTTAGCCGCATTTAATATACATGCCATATTCCCCCCCTGATCTAAAGCTTTAAAAGCAAATCCTAAGTTTCGAAAAGTATCCACATCCGCCTGTTCAAAAGTCAAAGAAGGGTAATGTCGAAAATCGAATCTTGGAAAATCCGACTTGATTCGATCGGGATATCCTAAAGCAAATTGGATAGGCAATTTCATATCCGGTAAACCTAGTTGGGCCTTCATCGATCCATCTTCAAATTGAACCAAAGAGTGAACAATCGATTGAGGATGAACAACGACTTCTATTTGAGATGCCTCCACGTCAAAGAGCCAAGCGGCTTCAATGACTTCTAAGCCCTTATTCATTAAACTGGCTGAATCTATGGTAATTTTTGCCCCCATGGTCCAATTAGGGTGTTTTAATGCTTGTGCCCGAGTAACATTCGCTAACTGGTCTTTCGTGAATCCTCTAAATGGCCCCCCAGAAGCAGTTAAAATTATTTTTTCTATGGGATTATGTGACTCCCCCATCAAGCATTGAAAAATCGCAGAATGTTCTGAGTCAACAGGTAAAATGGGAACTCCCATTTTTTTGGCAAGAGGCATAATGAGACCGCCAGCCACGACTAGCGTTTCTTTGTTAGCCAAAGCGATGGGTTTTCCGGCTTGAATAGCTTTTACGGTGGGCAATAAACCCGCATAACCTACTAAAGCAGTCAATACAACATCCACAGATTCTAATGTAACAACCTCCTCTAAACTTTTTACTCCTGCCTGAACAACGATATTTAACCCAGATAACGCATTTTTTACAAATTCATATTTTGATTCATCGCCAATCACCACATGAGAAGGTTTGTATTTAATGGCTTGGGATATAAGTAAATCTGCCTGGCTCATCGCAGTCAAAACCTCCACCTCAAAAATAGCAGGATACTGATCAATGACCTCTAGCGCTTGAGTTCCAATCGATCCTGTTGATCCCAAAATGGCGATTCTTTTTACCATATCATCGCTTTGATTTGTTCAATAAATGTGATCCAAACCTTTGGATAAGTCAGCGAGACAAATAAAATTCCAAATAATCCCCCGTATAGATGCGCAGAATGATTGACATAATCTTTTCCTCTTCGGTCCATTTCGATAGAATACCAAGTAAATAAACCTGCATAGATAATTCCTGGAATTCCTAATAGTCCAAACAAGTAAATTTTTTCAGTAGGGAAAAACATAATCCCAGCAAAAATGACCGCAGAAACAGCACCAGAGGCTCCTAATGAATTGAAATAGGCATTATTTTTTTGTTTGAAATAGGTTGGCAAATCTGCCACTAATATTCCCAACAAGTAAAACAAAACAAACATTTCAGGCCCCATACCAGGAAAAATCACTGAAAATATATATTCCAATTGGGTTCCAAAAAAGTAAAATGAAAACAAGTTGAAAAACAAATGAGTGAAATCCGCATGAATAAATCCGGATGAGATGAAGCGCCAATATTGTTTTTTATGATCAATCAAATAAGGATTCATGGTCATTAGTTCCATCCAATCAGGCTTTTGCCAAGCAGCTAAGGAGACCAATACAGTCAAAGCCATAATCATTAAACTTACTGAAATCGTATCCACCATAAAAGAAAAAGCTTCTTGACGAAGCCAGTTAAACACTATAAAATTACATTAAACTTCCCTATCCACCAACCCGTTCATGAATTTCAATAGACCTGCCTTTTTTTCATCCGCAATATTCAAGGCCGACATCTGCACAAATGCCTCATCAAAGTACTTTTTAACTAAAGCTTCTGTTTCCTCTTTCACGCCAAGACTGGTGTAAATAGCCGTCACAGAATTTACTTTTAACTCAGGATTTGGCTTAGCCATGGATAACCATTTTGATAATTCTATTTTGGTTTCTCCTTCAGCCAATTCCAAAGCACGTATTAATAAATAAGTCTTTTTATTAGCTAAAATATCCCCGCCTGGTTGCTTTCCGAATTTTTCTGGATCTCCGTAGACATCTAATAAGTCGTCCTTCAACTGAAAACCGAGCCCGATCAATTCACCAATTTTATATAATTGATCGGAAACCTGGTTGGCTTGCTGAGCCAAAATACCTCCCAATTCCATCGAAAGACCTATCAAAACAGAAGTCTTCAATCGAATCATTTCAATATATTCGTCGACGGAAACTTGATCACGTAATTCAAAATTCATGTCCATTTGTTGGCCTTCACAAACCTCCGCCGCAGTTTTGTTGAATCTATCCAAGGCAAATTGGAACTCCGATAAACTCAAGTCCTTAATTTTATTCAAGTATTGATACGCATTAACCAACATCACATCTCCTGAAAGTATAGCGATGTTATCATTCCACTTTTCATGGACCGTTTGCTTCCCTCTGCGGAGCGGCGCCTTATCCATGATGTCATCATGCATTAAGGTAAAATTGTGAAAAATTTCAAGACTCAAGGAAGGCGAAATGGCTTTTTGCCATTGATCCTTAAACAAGGAATAAGTTAACAAACAAAGTACAGGGCGGATTCTTTTCCCTCCCAAACTCATTAAATATTGAATAGGTTCATACAATTCTATGGGGTTTTTCCCCATGTCTTGTTGTCCAATTTCAGCCTCAAGGGCATTTAAAAATTCTTTTGCCATAATTATCTATCTACTTCTCCCATCACCAAATCCATAGATCCAATGATCGCAACTAAATCTGCTAAATATGCTCCTTTTGCCAACAAAGGGATGACAGAAAGGTGATGAAACGAGCAAGCCCGCACTTTCACTCGTTGGGGAATATCGGATTTACCATCTGACCGAATGAAAAAGCCCAATTCTCCTTTTGGATTTTCAGCTCTGACATAAACATCCATCGCAGAAGGCCGTATTTTTTTGGGCACAAATTCTTGCGGATTAAAGTCCTTAGTTCGTTTATGTTCACCCATCAATTGATCCAAACATTGCTCCACGATCTTAATGGATTCTAAACATTCCTGTATTCGAACGTGGTTTCGATCCCAGCAATCTCCCGTTTGGCCCATTTCTCCTGCACCTATAGGTACATCAAAATCAAGTTCCGGATAAATAGAATAAGCATCTACTTTTCGTAAATCATACCTTAAGCCAGATCCCCTCAGCACAGGGCCCGTGCAACCATAGTTAATCGCAATATCTAAAGGCAATACCCCCACATTTGCCGTTCTTTTGATGAAAATCGTATTTTCCTCGACCAATTTGATCACCTCAGAAATAGTATTTTTAACAACAGGAATGAATTCTTTTATCTTTTCTTCAAAACCGATAGGTAAATCATAAAATAATCCTCCAACCCAAACATAATTATAGAGCATTCGAGCACCAGACAACCATTCCAATAAGCGCTGAATATGCTCTCGATCGCGCATCAACCATAAAAAAGGAGTATAAGCACCGATGTCCAAGCCATAGGTTCCTATGGCTACAAAATGGGATGCAATGCGATTAAGTTCAGCGACTAAAACACGAATGTACTCGACTCTCTTGGGCATTTTACCCGTCAAATCCATCATCTTTTCCACCGCCATCACATACGCATGCTCAGAATTCATGGAAGCCATGTAGTCAAGTCGATCTACGTAAGGTATAATTTGATTAAAAGGGAGAGCTTCAGCATGTTTTTCAAAACACCGATGTAAATACCCCAGGTGCGGAATCACATCTTTAACCCACTCGCCATCAGAAATAACCTCTAATCTAAGCACTCCATGCGTAGAAGGATGCTGCGGTCCCAAAGAAATGAGCATTTCTTCCGACTTCAAATCCTCTTCCGTATACCGATTAGGATCAGATAAATTGAAGTTTTCGGGATGAAACTGGTATTGAGTGGAATTCATTAAACAAAAATGCGGAAAGAATTGCTTAAAAAAAACTCGTTTCCATCTTTTTAATACAAATATCAAGTTCTTGAATTTATTTTGATATATATTTTAGCAAAAGAGTTTGTTGAAAAAAATAATTCTTCTACCTTTGCATTCCGTTTCGAGAGGAGACGTAAAAATGATTTACAAATTATGGCAAAGAAAGGAAATCGCATTCAAGTAATTTTGGAATGCACTGAGCACAAAGAGTCTGGCGTACCAGGAATGTCTCGTTACATTACAACTAAGAATCGTAAAAACACGACGGCACGTATTGAATTAAAAAAATACAATCCGGTATTGAAGAAAGTTACTTTACATAAAGAAATTAAATAGATTTAATATTCAGGAATTATGGCTAAGAAGGTAGTTGCAACACTAAAGAAAGAAGGAGGCGTTAAGTACGCTAAAATCATAAAGGCGGTTAAAAATCCAACCACAGGAGCGTACACATTCAGAGAAGAAATTGTTCTTCAGGATGAAGTAAATGCTGCGTTGAAAAACTAGTTTTTCAATTTATTGGATTTATTAATTAGGCTACATGAAAGTCCCTTTTTTCGAAGGGACTTTTTTATTTTTCATTGATTTTTAATTTCTACAGATACTCATGGGACTATTCGATTTTTTAAAAAAGAAGCCCGCTGTTCAAGAGCAAGAGGAAATCATTGCATTGGACAAGGGACTAGAAAAGACAAAAACGGGCTTAATCACCAAGATGAGTCGTGCAGTTCTTGGAAAGTCCAAAGTCGATGAAGAGGTATTGGATGAGTTAGAGGAAGTATTACTTTCCTCAGATGTGGGTGTGGCAACCACGTTAAAAATCATTGAGCGGATTGAACGAAGAATAGAGCGGGATCGTTTCGTGTCTACGGAAGAATTGGACCAGGTGCTTCGAGAGGAAGTGGCCAGTTTATTAGAAGAAAATCAATCGACAGATTTAGAAAATGCATTTGCTGAACCTAAACAAAAACCCTATGTGATTTTAGTGGTGGGGGTCAACGGCGTAGGAAAAACAACAACCATCGGGAAATTAGCCTCACAATTTCATCAAAATGGGTTAAAAGTAGTTTTAGGGGCCGCTGACACTTTTAGGGCTGCGGCGGTAGACCAATTAAAATTATGGGGAGAGCGAGTAGGAGTTCCAGTGATTGATCATGGAATGAATACCGATCCGGCTGCAGTGGCATTTGATACCGTGAAACAGGCCGTTGAAATGAACGCGGACATTGTGATTATTGACACCGCGGGTCGCTTGCATACGAAGGTCAACTTAATGACGGAGTTGGGTAAAATCAAACGTGTTATACAAAAATTCATCCCAGAGGCGCCGCATGAAGTGATGTTGGTTTTAGATGGCTCGACAGGCCAAAACGCATTTATTCAGGCGCAAGAATTTACCAAAGTAACTGAAATAACTTCCTTAGCTATCACCAAATTAGACGGAACGGCAAAGGGCGGAGTGGTCATAGGTATCTCAGACCAATTCAAGATTCCGGTTAAATACATTGGCGTAGGTGAAAAAATATCAGATCTACAAGTATTCAACAAAACGGCTTTTGTTGAGTCTATTTTCGCCAAAAAATAATTACTTATTTTGTTCCTTGGCCCAAGTATCTTTTAAGGTAACGGTCCGATTGAATACAAGTTTTTCGGGACTTGCATCTGGGTCTAAGCAATAATATCCTTTTCTAATGAATTGGACCGCTTTGTTTACATTAGCTGATCGTAAGCTTCGTTCCACAAAAGCTTTTTCTGTAATCTGAATGGATTCAGGGTTAATGAATTTCATAAAATCATCGCCAAGTTCTGAAGCATCTTCTACAATGAGTAATCGATCAAAAGATCTAATTTCCGCTTCGACTGCATGAGGAATGGAAACCCAATGGATGGTTCCTTTCACATGAATTTCTGAGGTATCTGAACCTGATTTGCTATTGGGGAAATGTGTCGCATAAATGGTCTTAACGCTTCCATCTTCATTCAAATCAAAAGATTCACATTTAATGATGTAAGCACCTTTTAATCGGACCATCAAATCGAGGCCTAATCGAAAAAATTTCTTCGGTGGATCCAACATGAAATCTTCTCTTTCGATATAT
>CAMARL010000048.1 GCA_945860325.1 Spirosoma fluviale
TATAAAACTCGAATTGTATTTAATTAAGGCTTTTGGGTATTCGACGTAATCGCTATATATTTTTAACCAGTTTGAAAAATACAAAGGATTATTCAAGGCAGATTCCAAGATGTTTTCCACCATTCCCTTTGCTTTTAAAGTATATGCAGGTACTTGATAAATAAATCCTATTTTAAACAAACATTCACATAAAATTGAATTAGAAGATGGCATTACCGAATCATTAATTTCATATTTTTCGGCAATTAATACCTCTGATTTATTTGAATAGTAATTATAAAATGCTGAATTAGATTTATTTTGATTGAAATTATCAAGTATATCTGTCAAACAATGATTGGCCTTATCAATATAATTAATATCTCCACTTACTTCATATAAATTAATGTAAGCTTTCGTTAAAAAGCTCATGTCATCTAAAAAGGCTATAATTGGATTAGCCGAGTATTTAACCTGGTGTAAATATGTTTTATCAATTATAAAGTGATTTTCAATTTGTAGGATGATGGACTTGGCTAAATCTAAATAAGCGTGATTATTAACAGAAATGTATGCTTGAATAAGAGAGGAGACGTAAATAGCGTTCCAAGATAGTATTTGCTTCGTATCTGTATTTGGCCTTATTCGAGACAATTTTATTTTTCTTAAAATTTCTAATTGTAGATCAAACGACTTATTACTCATAGGAGAAATTTTGAAAAGTATGTTTTGATCGTTTTCCCAATTTCCATTAGTATTTAATGAGAAATGATTATAAAATTCTTGATTACTTGTATAGGGTAGTACTGAGTTAAGTTCTTTAAAATCCCATGTATAATATTTCCCTTCTTCGCCTTCGCTATCTGCGTCTATAGAAGAAAAATACAATCCATTTTCTCCCCTTAACTGTTCATTTAAAAATCCAATGGTATTTGAAATAACTTCTTTATATAAATCATTATTGGTTTTTGAATAGGCCAATGAATATGTGTTAATTAATTGAACGTTATCATAAAGCATTTTTTCAAAATGAGGGCAGAACCATTCAGAATCCACAGAATATCGAGAAAATCCACCTTCTATTTGATCATATATCCCCCCCTGAGCCATTTTTTGCAATTGAACATTATAAAGTTCATTGACTCCTAATTTCAGATATTCACTTTTGGGCAGATTGATTAAAAAATCAAGTAAACAAGGTAAAGGAAATTTAGGGGCCTGTTTAATTCCCCCAAATATAGGATCTAAGGACGATTTAATTTTCGGAAACACCTTTTCTAAATTTCTAGTATTGGGATTTAAATTAAATTTATTGAAGATTAAATTATTATCATTGAGGCTTTCTGCAAATCCATCTGCTGAATTATTTAATTCGCTTCTATTGTATTTAAATGCTTCATTTACTGATTTCAAAATAGATATCCAATTTTTTTTAGGAAAGTAGGTCCCTCCATAAAATGGTTTTTTATTGGGCATTAAAAATACATTTAAAGGCCATCCGCCCCTTATTCCCATTTTTTGTACGGCCTCCATGTAAATCATATCTAGGTCAGGGCGTTCTTCTCGGTCAATTTTAATATTGATAAAATGTGCATTCATTAGATCGGCAACCTCTTGATCCTCAAAAGATTCATGCTCCATTACGTGACACCAATGACATGCCGCATAGCCAATACTAATGATGATTGGTTTATCTTCTTTTATAGACCGTTCAAGTGATTCTGCATTCCAAGCCTCCCAATGTACTGGATTGTCTTTATGTTGCAACAGATAGGTACTTACTTCATTTATTAGTTTATTCATTAGTATAAAAATGTATTTGTATTTTTGAACAAATTTTAAATATGTTAGAAAGTAGAGATTTCGTTATTAGTCCAGCTATTGCTTATTCCCCAGAACAATTACATCAATTCTTATTGTCAGAATTGGGTGCAAATCTATTGAATAATAGTCAATATCGAATTGAAAAGATTTCACTTGATGCGAGAAATAAAAATATAAAGGCACTTATGAAAATAGGCCTATATAATAAAGATTATAATTTTGCATCAGAACTTGAATCTATATTACCTAAATTAAAAAAGAACAGTAAAAGAGTCATTGTCATTGGAAGTGGCCCTGCTGGAATATTTGCATCTCTTAAATTAATCGAATTAGGATTTAGGCCAATTATATTAGAAAGAGGCAAAAATGTTCGTGATCGAAGGCGTGACATCGCGGCAATTAATCGATTTAACATAGTTGATTCAGATAGCAATTATTGTTTTGGAGAGGGAGGGGCTGGTACTTATTCGGATGGGAAATTATATACCCGCAGTAAGAAAAGGGGGGATATCAATTATGTTCTTAAAAAATTTGTTAGTTATGGAGCTGATAAAAATATTTTATATGAAGCCCATCCACATATAGGGACGAATAAATTACCTATGATTATTTCTTCCATGCGCAATGCCATTATTGAAGCAGGAGGGGAGTTTCATTTTGAACATCGAGTAACTGATTTACTTATACGCAATAAATCAATTATTGGCTGTCAAACTAATTCCAAAGATACCTTTTTAGGAGAAGCGACTGTGTTGGCTACTGGCCATTCTGCTCGAGATATATTTACACTATTACAAAGCAAAAATATTTTAATTGAAGCCAAATCTTTTGCCATAGGAGTTCGAGTAGAGCATTTACAAAGCTTTATTGATAAAAGTCAATATAAATTTAATGACAGACCTGACTATTTGCCACCCGCATCTTTTAGTTTGGTTTCTAAAACGATTTACAAAGGAAGCGAAAGAGGTGTATTCTCATTTTGTATGTGTCCTGGAGGATTTATTGTTCCATCGGCTACCAATCAAAACCAAGTAGTCGTTAATGGAATGTCACCTTCGAGGCGTGATTCTAAATTTGCAAATTCAGGTATTGTCGTTAGTATTTTACCATCAGATCTTTCATCATTTTCACATTACGGTCCATTAGCAGGCATGCAATTCCAAGAGGAATTAGAGAACAGGGCCAATATTTTGTCTGGCGGGACACAAAAAGCTGTATCCCAACTAACAAGTGATTTTATAAAAGGTAAACCGAGTAATGAGGTTTTAGATACCTCCTATATTCCAGGTTTAATTTCTGGAGATATTAGAGAAATATTACCTGATTTTATTTCAGAACCTTTATCTATGGGACTTCAAGATTTTAATCGAAAAATATCAGGTTTTTCTAGCCATATGGGTCAATTGATTGGCCTAGAAAGTCGAACATCTTCTCCTGTCAAAATCCCTAGAGACCCACAATCGTTAGAACATATTGATATTAGTCATTTATATCCTTGTGGGGAGGGTGCTGGTTTTGCTGGTGGAATAATGTCTGCAGCTTTAGATGGTATAAATTGTGCGGCTGCAATAGCTCAGAAATTTAAATAATTCATGCATAAAGAATTTGATCAGTTATGGTTTTTAAACGATAAAGTTTCTAAGGACTTAACTATTCAAAATAACGCGACTAAAGCAGCCGTTGTAGTGATTATTTATAAAAACACTAAGGGTCAAAGCGTATTGTATTTAATTGAACGTAATACATATGATGGTCATCACAGTGGTCAAATGGCTTTACCCGGAGGTAAAATGGATGATGTAGATGCCAATTTAATTGATACAGCTTTGCGTGAAGTGAAAGAAGAAATTGGAGTTATTTTAGAATCTGATCAATTATTTCCTTTGGCACCACAATGGATTCATGTTTCAAACCATTGGGTTCAACCATTTTATATAATTCTTCACGAAAAGCCAATTTTTACTTTAAATAAAAGAGAAATAAATTGTATTTTTGAAATACCAATTTCATTATTTCAGGATTCTAATATTTTAGCTTTTCATGAGTTAAAGATTCTAGGAAAAAATGTTATTTCGCCTAAATATTTGTTTGATGGTAAAGAAATTTGGGGAGCTACTGCGATTATTTTATATCAGTTGTTTCTAAGAAGGGATACTAAAATTAATTTAGATTAAAATATGAATGATTCATTAGAAGGTGCTTTGCAGGAACAAATTGCGGTTGCGGGGATGTATGAAAATTGGTTCTTGGAATATGCTTCTTATGTTATTTTAGAAAGGGCAGTTCCCGCCATTGAAGATGGATTAAAACCAGTTCAAAGACGTATTTTACACGCGTTAAATGAAATGGATGATGGCCGTTTTAATAAAGTGGCTAATGTTATTGGACAAACCATGCAATATCATCCTCATGGAGATGCCTCCATAAATGATGCTATTGTTAATTTGGGTCAAAAAGAATTGCTTTTTGACTGTCAAGGAAACTGGGGAGATGTTAGGACAGGGGATAGTGCCGCAGCAGCTAGATATATTGAAGTTCGCTTATCAAAATTCGCAAACGATGTAGTATTCAATAATCAAACTACCCACTGGCAATTGTCGTATGATGGTCGTAAAAAAGAACCCATCACATTGCCTATTAAGTTTCCATTATTATTAGCCCAAGGTGTTGAGGGGATTGCTGTTGGACTTGCGACAAAAATAATGCCTCATAATTTCTGTGAGTTATTGCAAGCATCGATTGATTTATTATCTAATAAGAAAGTAAACTTATTTCCTGATTTTTTGACAGGAGGAATGATGGATGCAAATTCATACAATGATGGATTAAGAGGAGGTAAGATCAGAATACGAGCAAGAATAGAAGAATTTGATAAAAAAACTTTACTAATAAAGGAGATTCCTTTCAGCACGACAACCACTTCTTTGATTGATTCAATCATTAAAGCAAATGATTCAGGTAAAATAAAAATAAAGAAGGTCATAGACAATACCGCAAGGGATGTAGAAATTCAAGTACAGTTGGCTCCAGGAATTTCTCCAGATGTCACCATCGACGCATTATATGCGTTCACCGATTGTGAAATATCAATTTCTCCAAATGCTTGTGTAATTATTCAAGATAAACCTCATTTTGTTGGCATAGCTGAAATTTTAAGAGTAAGCACGAATCAAACGGTTGAGTTATTAAAAGAAGAGTTAGAAATCAGAAAAAGCGAATTAATGGAAAAACTTCTATTTAGTTCACTAGAAAAAATATTTATTGAAAATCGTATATATCGTAAAATTGAAGAGTGTGAAACATTTGAGTTAGTTATATCAACGGTAGATGAAGGTTTGGATCCGTTCAAAAAGAATTTTTACAGAGAAATAACGGAAGAGGATATATTAAAATTATTAGAAATTCGAATTAAAAGGATTTCAAAATTTGATAGTTTTAAGGCTGATGAATCCATGCGACGCTTAGAAGATGAACTTAAAGAAGTGGAGGAAAATCTGGCTAATTTAATAAGATATGCCATTGATTATTTTAAAAACTTATTGCAGAAATATGGCAAAGGGAAAGAGCGTAAAACTGAAATAACCAATTTTAATACTATTTCTGCCACTGTAGTGGCCGCAGCGAATCAAAAGCTATATGTGAACATGTTAGATGGATTTATCGGATATGGTCTTAAAAAAGACGAATATGTGATGGATTGTTCTGATATAGATGATATCATTGTTATTCGGTTGGATGGAACTTGCATCGTAACGAAAGTTCAAGAAAAGGTATTTGTTGGCAAGGATATTCTTTATTGCTCCGTATTTAAGAAAAATGATGATCGCAAAGTTTTTAACATTTGTTATGCGGATGGAAAAACAGGCATCACCTATGTTAAACGCTTTAAAGTGACTTCAATTACGCGTGATCGAGAATATAAATTGGTTGGCAATCATGCTAAATCTAAGATTACCTATTTTTCGGCGAATGAAAATGGAGAAGCGGAGATTGTACAAATTAGTTTGACGGCAAATTGCACAGCCAAAATAAAACAGTTTGATTATGATTTTACAAAATTAGCTATAAAGGGACGGGAATCATTAGGCAATATGTTGACCAAATATCCTGTTAGAAAAATCATCCAAAAGTCAGCTGGTATATCCACATTAGGGGGCGTGGATATTTGGTACGATCCAACGATAGGTAGGTTAAATAGGGATCAGCATGGAAATCATATAGGTAATTTCGAACCGAATGATTTTATTTTAGCAATCTATGCTAATGGAAATTATGAGCTTACAAATTTTGAATTAACGAATCGATATCCTGCAGAGGAAATATTATATTTAAAACGATTTAACGGCAAAAGCATTATTTCAGCTGTTTATTTTGATGGAAATAATAAATCTAATTACATCAAACGATTTAAATTAGAAACGACTACCGTCGATAAAAAGTTTTTATTTATTTCTGACTCTAAAAATTCTAAGCTATTAACGGTCACTGATAATAATTCACCTAATGTTCAAATCAAACATAAGTCTGAAGGGAAATCTAGTGAAACCAACATTATACCTATAGGAAGTATTGTTGAGGTGAGAGGATGGAAAGCCATAGGTAGTAAATTAAATTATTCAAAAATTGTTGATATTCAGTTTATTGAAACGGAAGATAACGATTCTTTAGAAAAAACAGAGACTGAAGTAATAAATCGCTCGTCCGATATAGATGTAAACAATGATTCTAATACAGATGAGGAAGAAAATGATCCAGTTGAAGAATTATCAGATGAAATTCCTATGGAAATAATTAACATTGAATCTTTTAATACTGAGGTTTCAGAGAAAAGAGAACCCATTGTGTTAGAGGAAGAAGAGGTATTTTCCAATAACAGTGAAATAGACGATATCCCATTTGAAATTTATACGAGTAACGATGAAACAGATGTTCCTATGACTATAAAATCAAAGCCTGACGAAAATTCGAATAGTGAACAAAATGAAGGAGCTCAATTAGGCTTATTTTAATGAATAATTCACCAAGCAAAACCAAAATTCAAAATGCATGGACATTTTATGATTGGGCAAATTCTGTACATTCGTTAACGATAACATCGGCGATATTCCCTATTTACTTTCCAATTGCTGCAGTCGTTTTAGGCTCTGTTACCCCTAATTTAATTCCAATATTGGGGAATTTATTATTGCCTAACACAGTAATTTATTCGTATACCATATCTTTTGCATTTTTGATTTTGGCTGTTTTAGTGCCAATGTTAAGTGGGATAGCCGATTATTTAGGCAACAAAAAAGCCTTTATGCGGTTTTTTTGTTATTTGGGTTCATTGAGTTGTATTGCTTTATTTTTCTTTACTAAAGGAAGTTATTGGATTGGTACATTAGGATTTTTGTTTTCAATTATCGGTTGGGGTGGAAGCATTGTTTATTATAATAGTTTTTTACCAGAAATAGCGACTAAAGACGAATATGATCAATTGAGTGCAAAAGGTTTTGCTTTGGGCTATATTGGTAGTGTTATATTATTATTGCAAAATTTATCTATGCTGCTGTTGCCTAGTTTATATGGAAACATATCAAGTGAATTAGCCAGTAGAATATCATTCTTATCTGTGGGCATATGGTGGTTAGTATTTGCTCAAATACCCCTCCATTACTTACCTGACAACAAAAAATCACTAAAATTAAATACTAGTTATTTAACAGGAGGGTTTAAAGAATTGAAAAATGTATTTATAAAAATACGCGGCATAACCTCGATTAAATTATTTTTAATTTCATTTTTTTTGTACAATCTAGGAGCTCAAACAGTTATGTATTTAGGGGCGCTATTTGGTAGTCAAGAATTGCATTTGCCCACGGATGCCTTAATCATTACGATTCTTTTAATTCAAATTGTAGCAATCCCTGGAGCATTTACTTGTTCTTATATTTCAAAAAAATTCGGTAATATTTTAGCTCTCATTATAATTGTTTCTATTTGGATTTTGATCTGTTGTTTTGCCTATTTTGTTTATGGCCAAGTACAATTTTATGTTTTAGCGATATGCATAGGTTTTGTGATGGGAGGGATTCAAAGTAATAGTCGGTCGAGTTATGCCAAGTTGTGTCCAAATGATGAAAAAGATTTAGCTTCTTTCTTTAGTTTTTATGATGTATGTGATCGATTAAGTACTGTTTTAGGTACTTTTTTATTTGGCATCATTATTCAAATGACTGGGAATATGCGAGTAGGCATATTAATTTTAACTGTATTTTTCTCGGTTAGTTTGTTATTTTTATATCGCTTGAATAAACTAAATAAATTATATATTTAACGGTATAACTGATTTGTTATTGGATGAGATCCATTCTAAAGGTATTACGGATAATATCTCTTCCTTCAAAGCATTTATGATCCCTTTTCTATTATAATTTTCAGAATATATTAAAGCTATTTCTCTAACAGGAGTGTTCAAAGGTATTTTGAATATTTTCTTTTTAGTTGAATCATTTACGTAGTCAACCAACATATGAGGTATAATGGTTTGGCCCTTTCCGTTTTCAGCTAACCTTAGCATCGTTTCTAAACTTCCAGTTTTATAAATTACTTGACTTTCTAAACTTGATTTATTTCGTAAGTTACATATAGAAGCAATCTGGTTACTTAAACAATGACCTTCTTCAAGAATCCATAATTTTTCTGGGATTATTGTTTGGTCTATTTCTCCAGATTCTGTGGTTACGTTTGAGAATAAGAATAATTCTTCGAAAAATAAGGTCAAACAAGCTATTTCTTGACTTGCTATTGGCACCAAAATCCCCATATCTAACTTACCTTCATTAATTTCTTTGTATATATTATCAGTAGTTGTTTCAAATATATTAAGCTTTAGATTAGGGAAATTTGATTTAAATGAAGATAAAAATTTCGGAATTAAATAGGGTGCTATTGTCGGTATAATACCTAAAGACACATCTCCAACAACATCTTTATGATACCCTTTGGCAAAAACCTGAATCGATTTTTTTTCTTGAATAATTTTTCTTGCTGCATTTATAATTTGTAGACCTTCTTTTGTAGGTCTAATAGGTTTAATTTTTCTATTAAATATGATTAGATTAAGTTCTTCTTCTAATTTTTGAATTTGCATACTTAAACTTGGTTGCGTAACACAGCAAAATTTTGCCGCTTTTGAAAAACTTTGATATTCATTTAAAGCTAGAATGTATTCTAATTGAGTGATAGTCATTATTATAAGTTTTGATTATACTAATATAATAAATATAGATTTGATTTATATGTATATTGTTGTGATATTTGATTTCATTTGTTAAAAAATACTTTGGTTTATTAAACAATCAATTACTATGGATAATGCTAATAATGGCGAAGAAGCCAAATGTCCTTTTACCGGGGCTACGTCAATGGGTAAACAACCTAGTGCAGGAAGTGGAACTCGAAATACGGATTGGTGGCCACATCAATTAAGATTAAATGTTTTAAGGCAACATTCTCGTTTATCAAATCCGATGGATGAATCTTTTAATTATGCGAAAGAGTTCTCTTCGCTTGATTTAAAGATTGTTAAAGAAGACATTGTTAAATCATTAACTACTTCCCAAGATTGGTGGCCTGCAGATTATGGTCATTATGGTCCTTTTATGATACGTATGGCATGGCATAGTGCTGGTACTTACCGAACTACTGACGGTCGAGGTGGCGGTGGTGCAGGTATGCAAAGATTTGCACCGTTAAATAGTTGGCCTGATAATACTAATTTAGATAAAGCACGTTTATTGTTATGGCCGATTAAGAAAAAATACGGCCTTAAATTGTCTTGGGCCGATTTAATGATTTTAGCAGGTAATTGTGCTTTAGAATCTATGGGTTTTAAAACATTTGGTTTTTCTGGTGGTAGAGAAGATGTTTGGGAGCCGCAAGAAGATATTTATTGGGGTAAAGAACGTATTTGGCTAGATGATCAACGATATAGCGGAGATCGTGATTTAGAATATCCTTTAGCAGCTGTACAAATGGGTTTAATTTATGTCAATCCTGAAGGTCCCAATGGAAATCCAGATCCAATTGCCTCAGCAAGAGATATACGTGAAACTTTTGCAAGGATGGCGATGAATGATGAGGAAACAGTAGCATTAATTGCGGGTGGACATACTTTTGGTAAAACTCATGGAGCTGCAGATCCAGGTAAATACGTGGGCAAAGAACCTGCTGGAGCCAGCATTGAAGAACAAGGGTTAGGTTGGAAAAATACGTTAGGTTCAGGTAACGGAGTTAATACGATTACTTCTGGATTAGAGGGAGCATGGACAACTACTCCTACGCAATGGAGCAATAACTATTTCGAAAATTTATTTGGTTTCGACTGGGAATTAACAAAAAGTCCAGCTGGGGCAAATCAATGGAAACCAAAAGGAGGAGCAGGCTCAGGTAGTGTACCAGATGCACACGATCCATCAATAAGTCACGCGCCTACCATGTTGACAACAGACATAGCGTTAAAAGTGGATCCTGCTTATGCAAAAGTTTCAAAAAGATTTTATGAAAATCCTGATTTATTGGCAGATGCATTTGCTAGAGCTTGGTTTAAGTTAACTCACCGAGATATGGGGCCACGTTCTAGATATGTTGGTGCGGAAGTTCCTGCTGAAGTATTAATATGGCAAGATCCAATTCCAACTGTAAATTATAAAACAATAGATTCTGCAGATGTAATAACATTAAAGAATAAGATTCTTGCATCGGGACTGACGGTGAGTGAATTAGTATCTACAGCTTGGTCGTCAGCATCAACTTTTCGTGGTTCAGATAAAAGGGGAGGAGCTAATGGAGGCCGTATTCGTTTAGCGCCACAGAAATTCTGGGCTGTTAATAATCCTGCTCAATTATCTAAAATATTAGATATATTAGAAAATATTCAGAAAGAATTTAATTCAGCGAATACTGATAAAGGAGTATCATTGGCTGATTTAGTCGTTTTGGGTGGTTCAGCAGCGATCGAAAAAGCCGCAAAAGATGGCGGAGTTGATATTACTGTTCCATTTGTAGCTGGTCGTACTGATGCTTCTCAAGATGATACAGATGTAGAATCTTTTGGAGTATTAGAACCTATAGCTGATGGATTTAGAAATTATGTTAAACCTCGTACATTAATATCTGCTGAAGAAATGTTAATAGATAAAGCGCAATTATTAACGTTAAGCGCTCCTGAATTAACAGTTTTAGTTGGCGGTTTACGCGTTTTAAATACAAATTTTGATGGATCAAATCATGGAGTTTTTACAAATACTCCAGGTGTCTTAACGAATGATTTCTTTATTAATCTAATTGATCTTAGCACATCGTGGAAAGCCATTGACGCTCATTCATATTTATTTGAAGGCACTGATCGTGTTACGGGTCAGGTTAAATATGCGGGTACGCGAGTAGATTTAATTTTTGGATCTAATTCAGAATTACGTGCAATAGCAGAAGTTTATGCTTGTGAAGATTCGAAAAATAAATTCGTTACTGATTTTGTTAACGCTTGGACAAAAGTCATGAATCTTGATCGATTCGATTTAGTCTAGATTTAAATTTAATTATAAGGCTCTATTCAGTTTAAATACTGAATAGAGCTTTTTTATTTTAGTATTTTGGTGATATATTGATTTAGATTTATCCTAAATAAAATTAATTCTTTCAAACTTTGCCAACAAACTTTCA
>CAMARL010000049.1 GCA_945860325.1 Spirosoma fluviale
AAAATCATATGAATTGTCTATTTCGCACAAGGGGACTTTGAAGAACGAAAAACAAGATTTCTCTTTGATTGTCTCAGGAATTGGCGGAAAAGCCTATTGTGCGATTACGCCCACAAGCCCACAAAATCTTATCAAGTCTTTGGCCGTTGACACCTATTCAAACACCGTATCAACCACACAAGACTTTACCTCCACGCCTATTCCATTAGAATTAGGTGGATCGAGCGACCTTAAATTAACCTTCTCAAGTACGGCCAGCAAAAAAATAAAAGTCGTCGTAGACTGGAACCAAGACGGAGACTTCGAGGATTCAAATGAGATTATGTTGGCCAGTGACTTAATCACCACGGATAGCTACACGGCAAAATTTAAAGTACCGTCCAACCTAAGTATAAATCAATATTTCAGGATGAGGGTGGTCAGTGAACTAGGGAATTCATCTACGAATGTGTGCGGCAATTTAGGAACCGGTGAATCTGAAGAATATGTTATTCAACTCATTCAAGCCTCAAATGATGTAGGTATTATGTCTATTTCCAATCCAACGAATAGTTATTGCGCCACAAACGGTTCCGCATCACTCTTGGTCCGAGTGAAAAACTATGGAAGTAAATCACAAAATAATATCCCCATCACGTTAAATTATTACCTTGAAAATAACTTGCAGGGTAGTCTTACAGGCAAAATATCAAAAATCGATGCGGGCAACGAGCAAATTATTACGGTAACCGGAACTGCTAATTGGATCGCAGGGAAAACATATACATTCAAAGCGATTTCAAATCTAGATGTCGATCAAAATACAAATAATGATTTACTGAGTACCAGCCAAATTATTGAAAATCCACAAGCACCAGTGGGAACAGGTTTGTTTTGCTCAGGGGCAAGTACATTAAATTTAAGTGCGTCTCAGGGATATCCGCTTTGGTACAGCAATAATGTTTTGGTAGCCTCAGGTACGACTGCCACCGCTCCATACTCAACGAATTTCACAGTAGGCTCTAATGACTTTTCAGGCTCGATGAAGCCTCTAACAAAAAAGGACTTTGGCTCAGGTTCCTATTATGAAAATTTTGGACCGGCGCCTATATTTGACATCAAAGTTCCCATCGTATTACAATCAGCGAGGGTCTATGTCGGCACATCGGGCACCATCACTTTTGATGTTTTCAACTATGAAAGTGGTGAATTAATCTCATCAGTAACCAAAGATTTAACGGCTACCAGAACGCAAACAAATTCAACCAAAGTGAATAACCAATTGACCGACGACAAAAACGATCCCGGCCAGGTAGTTGAGCTAAATTTATCCTTTCCAAAACCTGGAACCTATATCCTTGCACAATCATGCAGCAATGGGGCGACGATATTCCGAAGTAATAAATCATTATCGGACACGGTAAATACCCCTACAAATCTGGGCTATCCTTATACAATCCCTAGTATTTTATCCATGACGGGGGCTTTATTTAATGGGGCGCCCATCACCACCGGATACTATTATTTTTACGATATGAAGTTCAAATCGCTTGGATGTCCAAGTCCACGAGCAACGGTCAATATAACGACTTCAAAAACTCCTGAAGTGAGTATAAATCCTGTAGGCAGTCAAACAATCTGCTTGCTTGGTTCTCTACTCATTACGGCAAAATCGACAGACAACCCTAGTTATCAATGGCTATTAAATGGAGCCGCTATCAGTGGAGCTAATTCAGCCAGCTATAATGCGAATAAAACAGGTGCCTATCAAGTGAAATCGACCATTGGTGGGTTATGTTCAAGTACATCAAATACCTTGAATTTGACCATTTCGAATCCCTTGCCTCCGGTCATTACTTACTTAGATGGAACCATGAAAATAGTGGGGACTGGAACCATTCAATGGTATGTAAATGGGGCTATCATCCCTGGCGCCACCACATCTACCTACACTCCCGTTCAAAGTGGTTTATACTCGGTTTTCCTGAAAGATGTGAACGGCTGTAGCGCGACGTCCGATTTATTGACGATCAATATATTGGCGACAGAAAAAGAAAATCCTTTTTCAAACTACGTTGCTTTTCCAAATCCGGCCATTGATTTGCTAAATGTAGGATTACCAAAGGCCATTGCAGGTACTTATGCGATTGAAATTATTGATATGCATGGAAGGATTTTCCTCACGGATAAAATTCGTCTAGAGCCTGGTGCGAACCAATTGAAAATTGACATTTCTAAGATTCCCGTGGGTACTTATCTGGTACGATTGCCTGAAATCGTAAACCAACCTAGCATGAAGTTTATTAAAAACTAACGGATTGTTTTGACCAAGTATCGGCCACTTGTTTTGCCGACTAACATGTCTTGCATGATATGAGGAGCTTCTTCCAAATGGATTGTTTTAACGATTTTATCCATTGGGAAATTCCATTCTTTAGAAAATTTATTCCACACTTTTTGCTTCAACTCCAAGGGAGAATCAGCCGAATAAATACCTAATAATCGAGCTCCTCTCAGTATAAATGGATAAATCTGCAAGTGTAAATCGACACTAGATGCCATGCCGCAAGCCGCCACTGATCCACCGGCCTTTAGACTTTTTAAAATTTTAATTAAGATGTCCCCTCCCACCGTATCAATCGCCCCTGAAAATCGCATGGAATAAAGTGCTTTAGATGTTTCGGCTAAAAACTCCTCGCGATCAATAATCTCATCCACGCCGATTGACTTCAAAAAACCGTGTAAGTCTTTTTTTCCTGTGATGGCAATGACTTCATAGCCCAAATGCTTTAACAATATAATACTACACATCCCCAAACCTCCGGTAGCACCACTCACCACGATAGGACCATGAATAGGGGCAATTCCATTTTGTTGCAAGGCCAACATGGCCATGCCGGCGGTCAAACCGGCGGTGCCAATTTGCATCGATTTTTCGAGTGTTAGTCCTGAGGGTAATTTGATGATCCATGAGGATGGAACGGAAACGTACTCTGACAATCCTCCATGCGCATTCATGCCCAAATCGAAACCCGTAATGATGACTTGACTTCCAGGCTTAAACTTGCCCGCTGGGTCATTAATCACAATTCCTGCTGCATCTATCCCCGGAATATGAGGAAAATTTCTCGTAATGCCTCGATGGCCAGAGGAAGAGAGTGCATCTTTGTAATTTAATGAGGAATAAAAAACTTGTACAAGGACCTGCTCGGAATTTAAAACATTCATGGGGATATTTGACAAAGACGTTACATAAGTACCATCTCCATTTTCACTCGTCCATAAGCCTTTAAAAGTTTCCATCATTTAGTTCTTTGTCCAAAGAAAAATCATTCGAGGCGAATTTTGATCATCAAATGAATTTAATTGATAATCGCCCAACATGCCAGTCCAAGTAAGACCCGAATTGAATGCATATTCCAAGAAATCCGATTTGGAAATCAATTCAACCTTTTCTTCAAAATGAAATGTCTCCTTTTGATCTGTAAAATCAATAGATTTATAGAGAAAACCATCTTTGGCCCAACGATTTATTTCAAATGATATGCCTTGTTTGATGACTGTTTCTTGGCCAACTAAATGCTTAAGCACATAAGTAGGATTAAAGAAATCCATTAAAAAAACACCTCCCGGCTTTAGTGCGGCACTTAATGAATCGAAAGCTGCTTGGTTATCGGATTTTACATCAAAATAACCAAAGCTGGTAAAGAAATTACAGACCCATTCATAGACTCCCGCATTAGGCAGTGGATCTCGAATATCATGTACAAAAAAAGATAAATGATCCGTTGAATAAAGATTAGCCGCCTCTATGTTTTTAGGGGACAAATCAAACCCGTCAACTTTAAATCCTAGTTCATGTAATGTTTTGGCATGCCTTCCTTGTCCGCATGCGGCATCTAAAACTAAGGTATTTTTGGGAGTTTTTAATTTTTGTTGAATGGCTTTTATGAACGCTGAAGCTTCATTTTCATCTCTTTGATCATATAAAATATGGTAATAGGGAGAGTCAAACCAGGTACTAAACCATTTCATTTTAGACATTATTTACCCGCTTCATTCAATTTTAAAAAATTCTGATAGGCTAATTTAATGCCGTCTTCCAATGCTATTTTATGATGCCAACCAAGGCCATGAAGTTTAGAAACATCCATCAACTTCCTAGGCGTGCCATCTGGTTTTGAGTTATCCCAAACTATTTCACCCTGAAATCCTATGATTTGTTTCACAAGGGCTGCCAAATTTTTAATCGTCACATCTTCGCCGGTGCCTATATTGACCAACTCAGATTCATTGTAATTTTCCATTAAAAACAAACAGGCCTCCGCAAGATCGTCCGCATGCAAAAATTCTCGCATGGGCGATCCAGTTCCCCAAAGGGTCATTTCAGAAGCACTTTTTTCCTTGGCCTCGTGAAATTTTCGAATCATCGCAGGTAACACGTGTGAATTAACTAAATCGTAATTATCGTTTGTTCCGTATAAGTTCGTCGGCATGACCGATATAAAATTACATCCATATTGGGCCCGATAGGCCTCACACATTTTAATTCCGGCAATTTTGGCAATCGCGTAGGGCTCGTTGGTCGGCTCTAAATACCCACTTAATAAATAGGATTCCTTCAGGGGTTGCGGGGCTAGTTTAGGGTAAATACAAGAAGACCCCAAGAACATTAATTTCTTAACTTTATTCAGATATGAACCATGGATAATGTTGTTTTGAATCGCTAAGTTTTCATATAGGAAATCTGCTCTATAGGTGTTATTTGCCATGATTCCGCCAACTTTCGCCGCGGCTAAAAACACATATTCCGGTTTTTCAACTTCAAAAAAATCTGCGACTTGCTGCTGATTTCTTAAATCCAATTCAGCAGATGTCCGGGTCAATAAATTAGTGTACCCCAATGATGTTAATTTTCGAACGATCGCGGACCCAACCATTCCTCGATGGCCAGCTACATATATTTTAGACTCTTTTTCCAATTCAATAAATTTTTAATCCAACAACATTTTAAAATTTAAGCAAATTACATATTATCACGCATCTAATCATTTTAATTTCTAATTTTGAGAAATTTTTTAGCGATCTGTGCGTTAATCCAAACATGAGTATTCGGAATTTATATATTTTGTTATTTTGGCTCGTGGGCTCAATCGCCTATGGTCAAAACAACGCAATTACCTCCAACAAAAAGCCAGTAATTGACACGACCGTTAAATCCAAAGGAATTCTCGGAGGTAGACTATCGACTGGGCTAGAAAGTAGTGTAGATAAAATTAAGCAAGAAAGTGCGGAATGGAAAAAAGAAAGTCGTGCCTTTATTGAAGAACTTGGGATTAAAGACATTGGGGTAAAAGCGAGTATCGCATCAAGGAAAATTAAGAAAAAATTGGTTGCTAAAGATGAGTACGCTAACATAAAGACAGACCGACGCTTAGGCCAATATGGAAGTGGAAACCGTAGTACGGTAGAAGAAATAAATGTGGTCAAATTTGTAGAAGATGAATCGCTTAGTACTTATGCTCAAGAAATCTGGTGGTTTGATCCAAATCAGTCTCGCATCGTAAACTCATCCATTAAAGACAATAAAACTGCGCAAATCTGCCATGGTCCGTTCAAGAAAATAGTCAATAATGTCATTATTGAACAAGGATTTTTCTATATGGGAACAAAAGATGGTCGCTGGGAAACTTTTGGTCCCGAAAATGAGTTAGAGACTAAAGTGTATTATGAACGTGGCTTTTTAGCTGGTTCAATTATTACGTATCATGACGATGCAAAAAAGAAAATCAAGCAAGTAGTCCCAAATTTTTATGGAAAAACAAGGGGCAATTATTTTTCTTTTTATCCGAGTAGTAATTTAAAGGAAGATGGTAAATTTGATGACTCAATCAGAATAGGCCGTTGGCGTGAATATTACGAATTCGGTACTGGAGGAAGATTAAAAAAAGAGTGGCGATATGGGAAAGATAAATTTGATGCAGCGGAACCCATATTAATGGTAGAGCGAGATTCCCAAGGGAAAATTATCTATCAGAATAATCAAAAATTTGATTAATGAAAGTATTTTGTTTGTTTACGGTGTTGCTTTGGTCTCTTGGAATGATGTTATATTCCAAAGAAACCCAATTGGCCATTTCACCAATTAACACATCTCAATTTACTTGGCATACGGAAGAAAGTTTTCATGCCCATGGATCCACGCTCGAAATAAACACATCAAATAACGCTGAGGAAGAAAAAGATGACGAAGTAAATGATGAAGATGAATTTAATTTAAAGACTGTGTTTTTTAAAAAAGAAACTCCATTTACTCCTATACATTTCTTAGAGAATTTAATTTCAATTCATTCGCAACCTAGGCTTTCAAAGCCCTTTTTAAAACCTCATTTCACCCCTCCAGACTTTAAATTGATTGCATAAATTTCAATTTTTTAGAAATTATAAATAATCAATATGAATTTTACTCATTATTTTAAATCCATCATTTCAGGTGATTGGAAATCGGGCATTGCTGTGTTTTTAGTTGCATTGCCCTTGTGTCTTGGAATTGCGCTTGCCTCAGGAGCGCCCTTAATGGCGGGCTTGATTGCTGGAATTATAGGGGGAGTTGTTGTCACCCTCATTTCGGGGTCTGAATTATCCGTGAGTGGCCCTGCCGCTGGGCTTACTATCATTGTGGCAAATGCCATTGTAACACTAGGTTCTTTTCAAGGATTTTTGGTGGCTGTTATTTTAGCAGGCCTTATCCAAATAGTATTAGGTGTACTAAAATTAGGCAAGATTGGAAGTTTCTTCCCTTCTTCCGTGATTCGAGGCATGCTAGTTGCCATAGGGATTGTTATTATTTTAAAGCAAATTCCTCATGCGATTGGGGATGATTTGGATTTTATTGGAGAGTTTGAGTTTACTCAAAGTTCTGATGGACAAAATACATTTTCTGAAATCCTATCGGCTTTTGATACCCTAAAACCAGGAGCATTTATCATCGCATTTTCAGGGCTTCTTATTTTGTTTTCTTGGCCATGGATCATTCGAAAAATTGCGTTTTTGACGGCAATTCCCGCTTCGTTATTTGTGGTGTTAATCGGAGTTCTGACGAATGAAATGCTAAAAATATATTCCCCAGACTTGTATTTAGGCAATTCCCAAGAACACATGGTTAATTTACCTATATTCAATTCAATGGGAGAATTAGCCGGTGGGCTTGCCAGACCGGATTGGAATTATTTGACTAATCCTGCTATCTATTCCATTGCCATCACACTTGCCATTGTGGCCAGTTTAGAAACATTGCTTTCTTTGGAGGCCATAGATTCCCTAGATCCTTTAAAACGAATTTCGTCAGCCGACAGGGAATTGGTCGCCCAAGGAGTTGGAAATTTAACAAGTGGATTTCTGGGCGGATTACCCATTACATCTGTGATTGTCAGATCTTCTACAAACGTCTATTCGGGTGGAAAAACGAGAATGTCAAGCTTCATACATGGTTTGTTATTAGTGGTAGCTGTACTTTTTTTGCCTCTCTATTTGAATAAGATTCCATTGTCATGTTTGGCCAGTATCTTATTATTTACTGGGTATAAATTGGCCCATCCCAAAGAATTCAAAAAAGTATTTTCAGAAGGTTGGAAACAGTGGATTCCGTTCATCTCAACGATCATAGCCGTTGTAGCCATAGATTTATTATGGGGAATTTTTATAGGTACGTTTATTGGATTGATTTTTGTGGTTCTAACTAATTATGAATCTGTATTTTCTGTCTTCCATAATGGAAATGAAGTATTAATTAAATTCCAAAAAGATGTAACTTTCCTTCATAAACTGTCGTTAAAGGAAGCATTTCGAAAAATACCTACGGGTTCACAGGTCTATATTGACGCATCAAAAGTGCATTTCATGGATCATGATATTAAATTATTAATTACAGAATTTGTGTCAACAGCCAAAGAACGTGGTATTGACGTTGATTATAAACAAAATAAAAATGAAAGAATATAAAAAATTACTTATAAGTAACAAGGCATGGGCCAGCGAGCGTCTTGAAGTAGACGAACATTATTTTGACGATTTATCTAAGGATCAAAATCCACTTTTTTTATGGATTGGTTGTGCGGATTCCAGAGTACCTGCAGAAGAAATCACGCATGCAGATCCAGGTGAAATTTTTGTGCATCGAAATGTGGCTAATATGGTAGTGCACACGGACATGAACCTTTTGTCTGTTTTGCAATATGCCGTAGAAGTTTTAAAAATCAGGCATATTATCGTTTGTGGCCATTATAATTGTGGGGGCGTAAAAGCAGCTATGACCAATAAAGACTTTGGCTTAATCAATAAATGGCTAAGAAACATCAAGGAGGTTTATGAAAAACACTATGATGAGTTGCATGAAATTAAAGACGAACAATCTCGCTTTAATACCTTGGTCGAACTGAACGTTAAGGAACAAATTCAGAATTTGGCAAAAACGTCCATCGTTCAAAAAGCTTGGAAGAATAGTCAATTGCCTCATTTGCATGGATGGGTTTTCGACATCCATAAAGGTGAAATAAAAGAAGTGGTGAATATTTCCGCTGGGGAGTGGGAAAGCCCTGTCTTTAAATACGAACTTGAATAAATGAAAAAGGCCTGAAAATTCAGGCCTTTTTTTACAAATTTGTTTTTATTTTTAACTCATCTAGCTGAGCTTGAGCGAGTGGGGATGGCGAGTCAATCATGACATCTCGGCCCGCATTGTTTTTAGGGAATGCGATATAATCCCGAATCGAATCGGTGCCCCCAAACAACGAGCATAGTCGGTCGAAACCAAAGGCCAAGCCACCATGTGGAGGCGCACCATATTCAAAAGCATCTAATAAAAATCCGAATTGAGCTTTAGCCTCTTCGGGAGAAAAGCCTAAAACCTCAAACATCTTAGACTGCAAATCTTTTTGGAAAATACGAATCGATCCACCTCCTACTTCCACCCCATTAATGACTAAATCGTAGGCATTTGCTCTCACTTTTCCGAAATCACCGGCCTCCATCAAAGGAATATCCTCCGGCTTTGGACTCGTAAATGGATGATGCATCGCAAACCAGCGATCTTCCACTTCTCCGTATTCTAATAATGGAAAATCGAGAACCCAATGAACTTGATAATTATCTGGATCTCTCAAGCCTAACCTTGTCCCCATTTCTAAACGCAATTCGTTCAACTGCTTACGTACTTTATCGCCATCGCCAGATAAGATTAAAATTAAATCCCCAGGTTCAGCGTTGCAAGCATTGGCCCAAGTGGCAAGATCTTCTTCGCTATAAAATTTGTCAACCGACGATTTTACAATACCATCAGGTTGAACGCGCGCATAAATTAAACCTTTCGCTCCTATTTGTGGTCGGCGTACAAAATCGGTCAACTCGTCCAATTGCTTACGCGTATATTCCGCGGAGCCTTTGACACAAATTCCCACCACTGTGTTGGCAGAATCAAATACTTGGAAATCTTTTCCAGATGTTAAATCTACCCCTTCCGCTTTAAATTCAATAAATTTCATGTCAAACCTAATATCTGGCTTATCAGAACCATACCATTTCATCGCATCCGCATAAGTCATCCTAGACACGGTACCGATATCGATTTTCTTGACCTGTAAAAATAAGTGTCTAATTAACCCTTCAAACATGTTTAATATGTCTTCTTGCTCCACAAAAGACATCTCGCAATCAATCTGCGTAAATTCTGGTTGGCGATCTGCGCGCAAATCCTCATCTCTAAAACATTTGACCAATTGGTAATAACGGTCAAATCCAGACACCATCAATAATTGCTTAAATGTCTGCGGGGATTGAGGGAGGGCATAAAATTCGCCTGGATTCATCCGAGACGGAACAACAAAATCTCGAGCGCCCTCTGGTGTTGACTTAATCAACACAGGTGTTTCCACCTCAATAAAATCTTTATTATCTAAGTAATTACGGACCTCCCTCGCCACTTGGTGACGTAAGCGCAGACTCTCTCGAATCGGATTTCTTCGTAAATCTAAATACCGATATTTCATTCGAATATCATCTCCTCCATCCGTTTCATCCTCAATTAAAAAAGGCGGAAGTTTTGCAGGATTCAAAATGCGTATGTTTTTAATTTTTATTTCAATATCGCCTGTAGGTAATTTATCATTCTTAGCTAATCGCTCCACCACTACGCCTACAGCCTCAATCACAAATTCACGACCTAAACCCCTTGCCATGGCAAGCGCCTCAGGACTCGATTTTCCTTCTTCTAACATCAACTGCGTTATGCCATAACGGTCTCTTAAATCCACCCAAATCATTCCCCCTTTATCTCTTGATTTATGAACCCAGCCACATAAAGTCACTTCTTGACCTACCTCTGTGATCCGCAATTCTCCGTTCGTGTGTGTACGTAACATATGTTCTTCTGCCAATTAAATTTGTGCAAAATTACTGAAATTGGATTGAGGGAAAAACATTTAGCAGTTTATTCTTTAAATCCTTAATTTAGTGCTTTGAAATTTTTATAGATTAATGGCTCATTTTGGAATAGTCGGTTCAGGTATTGGCGGGATTGCATTAGCCATTCGCATGGCTTGTTTAGGTCAAAAAGTAGTCGTATTTGAAGCCAATGGATATCCCGGAGGTAAATTATCTCAAATTGATTTAGGCGGATATCGCTTCGATGCCGGCCCTTCGCTCTTTACTTTACCCAGGCTCGTGGATGAACTCTTTGAGCTCGCTGGGAAAAACCCAAAAGATTATTTTAATTACGTTCGATTACCTGAAATATGTAAATACTTTTGGACCGATGGGACTCAGCTTACAACCCATGCGGATCCAATGGAAACCGCATCTGAAATGGCCAAAGTTTTAGGAGAGGAAGAAGCCAATATAGCTGCATTTTTAAAGGGACTCCAACATAAATATGAAATCATTAGTGAATTATTTTTAGAAAATTCACTTCAAGATCTCAACACGTGGACCAGTAAAAAGGCCATGAGGGGCTATTTGAACATCCCTAATTTGGGCTTATTTTCAACCATGCATACCTACCATGCGCGAAGATTTAAACATCCAAAAACAGTTCAGTTATTTGACCGATATGCCACCTATAATGGCTCAAATCCCTATCAAACCCCTGCGACATTATCCGTTATTCCTAATTTAGAATATAACATTGGCGCATTTATGCCAGTGGGGGGTATGATTTCCATTACCAACTCACTATGCCGTTTGGCCAAGGAATTAGGCGTGGAATTTAGAATGAATGAAAAGGTGGAGGAAATTGTGACTGAGGGTCAGCGAGCCGTGGGGATAAAAACAGCCAAAGGTATATTTGCATTTGATCATGTAGCTAGTAATATGGACATTAGGCCAAGCTATAAAAA
>CAMARL010000050.1 GCA_945860325.1 Spirosoma fluviale
GGCCTAGTGAATTTGGGATTTCTGGCCTACTTGCCAATTGGGATATTAAAAATCGGCTGAAGGAAATATACATACCTACGTTGATGATCGGTGCCAAATATGACACCATGGATCCAAAGGCCATGGAAGAACAAAGTAAAATGGTCCAACATGGGGAATATTTGTATTGTCCAAACGGTAGCCATTTGGCGATGTGGGATGATCAAAAAATCTATATGAATGGGGTTATTTCGTTTATCAAAAAAGTGCATCAGGGGGAATAATTCAAAAAATGACGGCTAGGCAGGCATTTGTGGATTAGTTTACATGCATGTCAACTAAAATCCACGGTCAATAAATCCTTATAGAGCAAGGTTTTAAACGAACGTAAGTTGCCATAAGTACTATTTGAGCTGCAATTAGCCGTTTGACCTGAATCAATCCCAAAGCTATTTCCATGGTTCGCGCACTTAAATTTATTGCTATGAAAGGTCCACTGATTTTTAGTTCCCAAATGCGGACAGCAATTGTCAAAGGCCAATAAACTCGTATTGCTCTGCCTGAGCAACAGCACCCCATTATCTAAATCATTCACAAAATTTGAAGCTGTCAATAACTTCGAATAAGTCGCATGCTTCAGGTTGAAATACACCTTATTTTGAACCAGTAAAAATCCCGCAGTACCTATCGACTTAATCCGATCCAAATAATCTTTTTCCTCCTGGGGAACAATCACTGCTGTTTCCTCTTTTGTGTTATCACACGAATCTAGAAGAGTACTTCCTATAATGGAAAGCACCAAAGCTGGGCATGTCTTTCTAGAAAATTCTCTTCTTTTCATGGATTTAAAAAATGATCATTAAATCAGTTATAGCAATTTTTAAAATAAATATTTTATATTTGACGACTGATATTTCTAATGCAAAATACAAAAAATGTAGATTTAGTTGCTCAATTTCGTAAAGAAAACGTTGATTTCTCTAAAATTGAACAGGCCCGAGCATCCAGAACTGTTGTCAACACTGGCCTTGAAGCTTATACCGGAACTTGGGGAATCGCTCAAAAGAAACATCTATTAAATCGTGTTTTAACAGGTTACGCAAATAGGCATTTATTAGACCTCAACAACCTTTCTCTACAAAAATCTTTAGACTTAATCTTTACGCCTGAAAAACAACCGAGTGTTCCGGTCAATGACTATGATTATGAAATCACAAAGGAAGAAACCGAAAAACAAGGTTTCTTTTATATAGAGCCTGGAAAAGAATATGCCTTTGCACCAGAACCCAAAGGAGTACCGGGGCCAAGGTATAATTCACATGAAGCTTGGCTTTTTAGAAACATGATCCAGCAAGGTACTTCTATCCACTGGCGAATGTTATTCTTCCTAAAAAACTTATTAGTTGCTAGCGGAGGAAGTGTCAAAATGCTATATCAATACTACATGTTGCTTTTCAATTCCTCTTTTAAAAGTTATAAATCCACCATTTACAAAATTACCATTGATCCAATGATGTTGGATTACTTAAACCTGCAAAATAGTCTTAAAAATAAACCTGACGAGAATTATGCTCGAGAATTACAGGAATTATTTACCGTAGGAAAAGGACCGAATTCGCAATATACCGAGGATGACGTCAGTACAATGGCCCGGTTATTAGTGGGTTGGCAATTTAGTTATGAAAGTAAAGAAAAAATAAATGGCCCCATTAGCAATACATTCAGCGAAGGGAACCATGATTCCTCAGATAAACAATTCTCAGCTTTTTATGGCAATCGCGTTATAAAAGGCCGAGAAGGCCAGGATGGTGAAAAAGAATTAGATGAAGCCATCGACATGATTTTTAGTACAAATGAATGTGCTATGTACCTGTGCAGAAGGCTGTATCAATTTTTCTGTTACCCAATCATTGATGATACCGTGGAGAAAAATGTCATTACACCCATGGCTGATTTATTGCGTAAAAATAATTATGAACTTATAGTTCCGCTTCGTGCACTTTTAGGAAGTGATCATTTTTACGATACTTCATTTTACAATTCCATGATCAAATCTCCCATTGAATTTATGTTTGGGTTTTATAAAGAATTTGACTTGAATTTGTTTAATACCACAACTGGAGGGGATATTCCAAAAAAATTCTCAGACCCGCTAACAGCTAATTTTTATAAATTTAAAAACTTGCAATGGGAGATGAGTAACATAGGATTGAACTTTACCAATCCACCCAGCGTATCGGGTTGGCCTGCCTATTACCAAGCCCCTGTCTACGATTTATTTTGGATCAATTCGGACACAATTGCTAAAAGGTCCAATTCAGGAAATGCCATTGCCAAGTGGGGCTTATATATAGGTTCAGGTGATATCAAAGGAAATATTCACGTACAAATAGACAAAATTAAATTTGTCAGCAGTTTAAAATCACCTGATAACATCGACCTAGTTATTGATGAAACGGTAGAAAGGATCATGTGTGCTCCTATTTCCACTAAGGCCAAAGCACGTATTAAAGCAAGCGTTTTGGCAGGAAATGCCGCGTCTTATTATACGCAATTATATCAGACGCATATGAGTAAGCCGACTGAAGAGACTAGGTCAACGTTAAGTAACCGATTAGAAAATTTGTTTGGTGCCTTATTCCAAATGGGAGAAATCCACTTGTTTTAATATGAATAGAAGGAAATTTATACATCAAATGTCACATGCGGCAGCATTGCCCGCATTGTTTTCTTCTATTCCATACGAATCACTAGGTTTTGGATCACAATCCGCATTAGCTCAAACAGTGGCCGAAGGTAACATTTTAGTGGTCATCGTTTTAAGTGGAGGTAATGATGGGTTAAATACCGTCATTCCGTTGAATATGTTGTCTAAATTGAATAGTATTCGGTCGACAGTCATGTTGCCGGACAACAAAATATTGCCATTGGAAGGTACTGAATTAGGGCTTCATCCATCCCTAAAAGGTTTTCAATCTTTGCATAAGGAAAATCGATTGAAAATTGTGCAGGCTGTGGCCTATCCCCAGCCAAGTTATTCGCATTTTAGGTCGATGGACATTTGGGATTCAGCTTCAGATGGCAATATAAACGAAAATAGTGGTTGGGCCGCACGCTACATTGAGGCCAAACATCCCAATTTTCCAGAAGCTTACCCTACTGAATTATTTCCACATCCATTATCCATGGAAATTGGTTCGAATTCTTCTTTACTTTTTACAGGAAAAAAATCTTTTACTAGTATAGTAGCTTCAAACCCAGAATCATTTTTTGAAATCATTAATGAATTTGATAATAATTACCCATCTACGCCCATTGGTGAGAAGCTAAAATATTTACAGCTCATGGCCAAGCAGTCGAATGCCTATGGAAAAGTGCTAAAAGAACAATACCAAAAAGGCGCCGACTACGCTTTTCCTAGAAGTAATTTGGCAGACCAGTTGAAAATAGTCAGCCGACTGATTTCAGGGGGATTACAAACTAGAATATATAAAGTTCAGATTGGCGGTTTTGATACTCATAGTGCTCAGGTGGATCCTTCAGATAAAACAAAAGGTGCTCATGCTAACCTGCTAAAAGAATTGGACGAGGCCGTGGTTGCTTTTATGAAAAGTTTGGACCAAATGGGGAAATCGGATCGAGTGTTGGGCATGTGCGTTTCGGAATTTGGGAGAACGGTTCATTCCAATGGAACGAATGGAACAGATCACGGTACTGTTTCGCCGGTTATTTTGTTTGGTAATAAAGTGGATCCAAAGGTGGTTGGCAAAAATCCAATCATTCCTGACAACACGAAATATTCCTACGAGATGGACATGCAATACGATTTCCGTCAGGTTTATGCGTCCGTCATGAACCAATGGATGGGAGGGACAAAATCGTTCACAAAAGATATTTTATTTAAAGACTTCACGCAAGTTCCCATTATCCAGTCGGCCTACATCGATTCAGACGAAGATGGTATACCGGATGTTATCGATAAATGCAACGATACGCCAATAGGCGCTTTGGTAGATGTCAATGGCTGTGAAATCTTTACCTTGCCATCAAATAATTTCAAGGTAGAAGTGGTGGCTACCACGTGTATAGGGGCTAATAATGGATCCTTAAAAGTATCGGTTCTGAATACCAACTATTCCTATTCATTAACCGTCAAAGGACCTAACAAATACGAAAAACAGGTTATTATGCCCAAAGGAGTGGCAAACAGCGTGTTGAATGGTTTGGTTTTAGGTGAATATAACATGGTCTTTACGGTGGAAAATATAAAAAATTTCCAACAAGCCTTTGATGTAAAAATCACTGAACCGGCACCATTGGTTGTGCAATCGACCATCGACACAAGAAATAAATCAATGAGTATCCAACTCGGCGGCGCTACTAATTACCTCGTACAAATAAATGAGGTGAGCTTTAAAGTGACGGAGGCCAATTGGTCTACTGCCTTACCCGCTGGCTTAGTGAAACTACAAGTGAGTACCGATTTAAATTGCCAAGGCATTTATGTCAAAGAATTTTTTGTTTCAGAGTCGGTCAGTGCATTTCCAAATCCAACCACAGGACCTGTTTCATTACATGTGCATGGAATAGACAAAAAAGTCGATATTTCCATCATCAATGCCGCGGGATTAGCAATTTCCAATCAAAATCACGCGGTTCCTTCGTCTAGGTTGGTCGGCTTGGATTTAAGTACCTTTTTTGCGGGTCTTTATTTAATTCGGGTCCAAGGGGAAACCGTGGATCAAACACTAAAAATAATTAAGCTATGAAATATCTAGGAATTTTATGGATTAGCTTATTGATATTTGCCTGCTCAAAAGGTGGCGAAACGATCACACCGGCAGTAGTTGTGCTCCCGCCGACGGCCGCGTCACTTACCTTGCCGACCAACAACACAGTTTGTTATGAGGGAAGTAATATATCGAGTTTAACGTCCGATGTTTCATTTTCTTGGGCTACGGCAAAGGATACGGATGTGTACGATTTAGTGATCACTAATCTAAACACCTCAATCAATACCACAAAATCAGTCAATAGTGAAAACAAAGCCACTGTAACCCTTTATAAAGGCACGCCGTACCGTTGGTATGTCATTTCCAAATCCAACAAATCCAAAGAAACGGCTAGTAGTGAAGTTTGGAAATTTTACCTAGCCGGCGATGGCGCTTCCACCTTTGCCCCTTTTCCGGCGGTCATGATAGCTCCTGTCAGTGGCGCAAGCGTGACACCTAATGCAGGAAAAGTCAATCTTATTTGGTCAGGTGCAGATGCCGACAGCAAGGTATTAAGTTATGAAATTTATATAGACACTGATCAAGCTAAAGTTTTAAATAGGCAGGTCGCACCGAGCGCCACATCCAGTTCTAATCTTTCGGTAACGGTAAAATCAGGCTCTGTCTATTATTGGTCAGTGAAAACGAGCGACGGAGTTTTAAGCTCCTATACGATACCTTATAGCTTTAGAGTTAATTAAAAACCAATTATTTTCTTTGCTTTTTCAAGCATCCATTGGAAAAAATGTATCATTTTTTTGATAAGCAAATAAATACCCCTTAGACCAATCGAAGTTACAATGGACTGCCAACCGTAACCGAGTAGCATGCCAATCATCAAAGCCAACGCTAAGTATTTTCGAGCGGGCATATTTTTTAATATTTTTAGAACTGTTAAAAAAATAAGCCCAAGAAGGGCTTATTGGTAATTCGACTTATTTTTTTTCTCTCTTCTTCCTCTTTCTTTTCCTTAGGAGTTTTAGTTGCCTCCTTCTTTTCGGATTTTTTTGAATTAATCCCTTTGAACATCTTAGTATCGATTTGAAATAAAAGAATCCACCCTTTTGAGGTAGATTCTGGCGGTCCCAAAGGAAATCAGCGACAGTAGATTTATCCAGTCTTTTAGTTGGGAATTATTGATTGAATTCAACATAACAAACCAATTATTAAGTGAGTGTGCTGTAAATAACTAAACAGGGGGGGGTAGTGTTTGGGTTAGCTAATTAAAAGTTCTTTAGCTAAAAATTTGATATGCGAACGTCGCAATTTGTTTTAAAAGCGAGTATTTAGATGAATTCTTTTCATTGATTAAATAAATGACTGTTAAATCAGTTATAACACTTTTTTCAAATAAATATTTTATATTTGAAAACTGATATTTCTGATGCAAAATACAAAAAAAGTAGACTTAGTGGCCCAGTTTCTTGAAGAAAACGTCGATTTCTCTAAAATCGAAAAGGCCAGAGCATCCAGAACTGTGGTCAATACTGGCCTTGAAGCGTATACCGGAACTTGGGGAACCGCTCAAAAAAAACATCTGTTAAATCGTGTTTTAACAGGTTATGCAAATAGGCATTTAACAGACCTCAACAACCTTTCTCTACAAAAATCTTTAGACTTGATTTTTACGCCCGAAAAACAACCGAGCGTTCCGGTCAATGACTATGATTATGAAATCACGAAAGAGGAAACAGAAAAACAAGGACACTTATATATTGAACCGGGGAAAGAGTATGTATTTGCTCCAGAACCCAATAATGGTTCACCATGGCAGAGGCATCAATCACATGACGCGTGGCTATTTAGAAACATGGCACAGCAAAGTACTTCCGTACACTGGCGCATGGTTTTCTTCCTGCATAATTTATTAGCAGCCGGAAAAGGAAGTGTCAAAATGTTATATCAACACTACATGACTCTTTTTAATACTTCCTTTGAGTCCTACAAAACCACGATTTACAAAATCACTTTGGATCCAACCATGTTGGATTATTTAAACCTTCAAAGCAGTCAGAAAAACAAACCTGATGAAAATTATGCCCGAGAACTACAGGAATTATTTACGGTAGGCAAAGGACCTGGATCTCAATTTACAGAGCAAGATGTGAGTGAAATGGCTCGCTTATTGGTGGGTTGGCAATTTAGTTGGGATAGTATTAGAAAAACAACAGGGCCTATCACCAACATATTCAATGCATGGAATCACGACACAGACGATAAAAAGTTTTCTGCATTTTATGGCAATCGCGTAATTAAAGGCCAAAAAGGTCAAGATGGAAAAAAAGAATTAGATGAAGCCATCGATATGCTCTTCAACACGAACGAATGTGCTTTATACCTGAGCAGAAGATTATACCAATTTTTCTGCTATCCCATCATTGATGATACGGTGGAAAAAAATGTCATTGTTCCAATGGCCGACTTATTACGTAAAAATAATTTTGAGCTCAAAGTTCCACTTCGTGCACTTTTAGGAAGTGCTCATTTTTACGATACCTCATTTTATAATTCGATGATCAAATCACCCTTAGAATATATTTTGGGGTTTTATAAAGAATTTGATATGAATCTTTTCAATACGGGAGGAGGAGATATACCCAAGAGATTCTCAGATCCATTGACAGCTAATTTTTACAAATTCAAAAATTTGCAATGGGAAATGAGCAACATAGGTTTGAACTATACAGACCCTCCCAGCGTATCTGGTTGGCCTGCCTATTACCAAGCACCCGTTTATGATTTGTTTTGGATCAATTCAGATACCATAGCTAAAAGGTCAAACTCAGGAAATGGTATTGCCAAGTGGGGCGCATATATAGGCTCAGGCGATACCAAAGGGAATGTACACTTACAAATAGATAAAATTAAATTTGTCAGTAGTTTGAAATCTCCTGATAACATCGACTTGGTCATTGATGAAACGGTTGAAAGAATCATGAGTGCTCCTATTTCTGCTAAGGCCAAGGAACGTATTAAAGCGAGCGTTTTGGCAGGAAATACCCCTTCGTATTATACACAATTATATCAGTCGCACATGAGTAAACAGACTGAAGAGACTCGATCAATTTTAAGTAACCGATTAGAAAATTTATTTGGTGCCTTATTCCAAATGGGAGAAATCCAATTATTTTAATATGGATAGAAGAAAATTTATACATCAAATGACACATGCGGCAGCCTTGCCTGCATTGTTTTCTTCTATTCCATACGAATCACTAGGTTTTGGAACACAATCCGAATTAGCTCAAACAGTTGCCGAAGGTAACATCCTTGTGATTATCGTTTTAAGTGGAGGTAATGATGGGTTAAATACCGTCATTCCGTTGAACATGTTGTCCAAATTGAATAGCATTCGGTCGACAGTCATGTTGCCGGACAACAAAATATTGCCATTGGAAGGTACCGAATTAGGGCTTCATCCATCCCTAAAAGGTTTTCAATCTTTGCATAAGGAAAACCGATTAAAAATTGTGCAGGCTGTGGCCTATCCCCAGCCAAGTTATTCGCATTTTAGGTCGATGGACATTTGGGATTCAGCTTCAGATGCCTTGAAATACGAGAATAGCGGTTGGGCCGCCCGATACCTAGAAGCCAAGCACCCAAATTTTCCGGAAGCCTACCCTACTGAATTATTTCCACATCCATTGTCGATGGAAATTGGTTGGAATTCTTCCTTGATGTTTACGGGAAAAAAATCTTTCACCAGCGTAGTGGCTTCAAATCCAGAATCGTTTTATGAGATCATTAATGAGTTTGACAATAATTACCCTTCGACCCCCATCGGCGAGAAATTGAAATATTTGCAGCTCATGGCTAAGCAGTCAAATGCTTATGGAAAAGTGCTAAAGGAGCAATTTAAAAAAGGAACTGAATATGCGTTTCCAAGAAGTAATTTGGCAGACCAATTAAAAATCGTCAGCCGACTGATTTCAGGGGGATTACAAACTAGAATATATAAAGTTCAGATTGGCGGTTTTGATACCCATAGTGCGCAGGTAGAACCTGGAGATAAAACGACGGGAATGCACGCAACTATTTTGAAAGAAATAGATGAGGCTGTAACTGCATTCATGAAAAGTTTGGACCAAATGGGTAAATCGGATCGTGTGTTAGGTATGTGTGTGTCGGAATTTGGTAGAACTGTTCATTCCAATGGAACGAATGGAACTGATCATGGTACCGTTTCGCCGGTTATTTTGTTTGGTAATAAAGTGGATCCAAAGGTGGTTGGCAAAAACCCAATCATTCCCGACAACACGAAATATTCCTACGAGATGGACATGCAATACGATTTCCGTCAGGTCTATGCGTCCGTGATGAACCAATGGATGGGGGGTTCAAAAACATTTACAAAAGAGATTTTATTTAAAGACTTTGAGCAAGTTCCCATTATCCAGTCGGCCTACATCGATTCCGACGAAGATGGTGTGCCGGATATAGTAGATAAATGTAATGACACCCCAATAGGTGCATTAGTAGATATTAATGGATGTGAAATTTTCACTTTGCCATCAAATAATTTCAAGGTAGAAGTGGTGGCTTCCACGTGCATAGGTGCGAATAATGGATCCTTAAAGGTATCGGTTTTGAATACGAATTACTCCTATTCATTAACCGTCAAAGGACCTAATAAATACGAAAAACAGATTAATATGCCCAAAGGGGTGGCCAATAGCCTGTTGAATGGTTTGGTCTTGGGTGTATATAATATGGTCTTTACGGTGGAAAATGTAAAGAATTTCCAACAAGCCTTTGATATTAAAATAACTGAACCAGCACCTTTGGTTGTGCAATCGACCATCGACGCAGGTAACAAATCCATGAGTATCCAACTAGGTGGCGCCACTAATTATTTCGTACAAATAAATGAAGCGTTCTTTAAAGTGACGGAGGCCAATTGGTCTACCGCCTTACCGGCTGGTTTAGTGAAACTCCAAGTGAGTACTGATTTAAATTGCCAAGGCATTTATATCAAGGAGTTTTTTGTTTCAGAGTCGGTCACTGCATTTCCAAACCCAACCACCGGACCTGTGCAAGTACATGTGCATGGAATAGACCAAAAGGTAGATATTTCCATCGTTAATGCAGCGGGCTTGAATGTCTCAAATCAAAACTACTCTGTTCCTTCATCAAGGTTAGTCGGCTTAGATTTAAGTACCTTTTTTGCGGGTCTTTATTTAATTCGGGTACAAGGGGAAACCGTAGATCAAACACTAAAAATAATTAAGCTATGAAATATCTAGGAATTTTATGGATCAGCTTCTTGATATTTGCCTGCTCAAAAGGTGGCGAAACGATCACACCGGCAGTAGTAGTTGTGCTCCCGCCGACGGCCGCGTCACTTACCTTGCCGACCAACAACACAGTTTGTTATGAGGGAAGTAATATATCGAGTTTAACGTCCGATGTTTCATTTTCTTGGGCTACGGCAAAGGATACGGATGTGTATGATTTGGTGATCACCAACCTAAACACCTTAATCAATACCACAAAATCAGTCAATAGTGAAAATAAAGCGACTGTAACCCTTTATAAAGGCACGCCGTACCGTTGGCAAGTCATTTCCAAATCCAATAAATCCAAAGAAACGGCTAGTAGTGAAGTTTGGAAATTTTACCTAGCCGGAGATGGGGCTTCTACCATTGCACCATTCCCAGCATTAATCATTGCCCCAGTCAGTGGCGCAAGTGTGACTCCCAATGCAGGAAAAGTCAATCTTATTTGGTCAGGTGCAGATGCCGACAGCAAGGTATTAAGTTATGAAATTTATATAGACACTGATCAAGCTAAAGTTTTAGATAGGCAGGTCGCACCGAGCGCCACAGCCAGTTCTAATCTTTGGGTAACGGTAAAATCGGGCTCTGTCTATTATTGGTCGGTGAAAACGAGCGATGGAGTTTTAAGCTCTTATACGATTCCGTATAGCTTTAGGGTAAATTAAGGATGATTCAGGTGTTTAATTCTCTAATTACAATAATCTAAGAGTGAAGTTTATTTAAAATATGCGGAAATCTTTAATTAGCACTTGGTCTTATTTTTACTTGTTTTTTAATGTTTCTAAAATATTCAATTAATTCGTCTTTACTCATCTTCCCCAACTTTAACGAAAGCTTATCTCTTTGTTGGCGCATGTAATCAACCGAATCAAATGTCTTTTCAGTAGTCTTCATATTTTTGGAATTCTCGCGGTGAACGAATTTCTAATTGTTTATAGCCATTTTTAATATTAATCGCATTGTAACCAATTATTCTTTGGATGTTTACAATGTGTTTAAAGTTCCAACTTACCAGATAGTCTGCACGATTAATTGTTGCAAGTGCAATATGTAAACAATCCGCATAACTCGTTAATCCAACAACTTTTTCTGAAATATATTCATTTGCCAAATCAATTGCATCTTCAGATAAATCAATATACTCAGTATAAT
>CAMARL010000051.1 GCA_945860325.1 Spirosoma fluviale
CAAGTAAAGGAATGGGAGTCGTTTATGGCAATCCAAGAGGAAGTGGGGGATATGGAACCGAGTTTTTAGCGGCCAATGTAAAAGACTGGGGGGCTGGACCCATGGCCGATATTATGGAAATGACTGATTTAGCAGTAAATGAGGGTTGGGTCGATACAACGCAATTAGCTGTTACGGGCGGATCTTATGCGGGTTATTTAGTTACCTGGATGCTTGGTCACACGAATCGTTTTAAGGTAGCGTGTTCACAAAGAGGGGTATATGAATTAAGCACATTTTTGGGCGAGGGAAATGCATGGCGTTTAAATCCACGATATTTTGGTGGCTATCCTTGGGAAAAAACGACTCGAGTTATATTAGATCGAGAGTCGCCATTGACCTATGTTCAAAACATTCGGACTCCATTGATTATTTTTCATGGGGAAAATGATTTGAGAACAGGAGTTATTGGTAGTGAAATGTTGTATAAAAGTTTAAAGATATTGGGTCGTGATGTTGAATATGTGCGACATCCGGAAGCATCTCATGAGATAACTAGAGCTGGGAATAATCGTCAAAGAATTGACCAAATGCTTCGTACCTATGAATTTTTTAGTCGGTATTTGAAGCTGAATTGATGTTAAAATTTAATATGTAAAAAAGGTGAATGGGAACATTCACCTTTTTATTTGTCGATTTTTAATTTTTAGATATGATTTCCGGATTTAACTAAAGTACCTCCAATCTTCATTTCCTTTTACTTTAAGTAGCGTTTGGTAGATTAAATCTATCACGGCGTTCATGTCGTCTTTTGCGATCATTTCGACCGTTGTGTGCATATATTTTAATGGTAAGGAAATCAATGCCGATGCGACTCCTTCTGTGGCATAAGCAAAAGAATCCGTATCGGTCCCGGTAGACCGGGAAACGGCTTGCCTTTGATATGAAATTTTATTTTCTTCGGCCACGTCAATGATGAAATCACGAACATTATTTTGTACAGCAGGACCATAGCAAATGACAGGCCCTTTTCCACAGGACATATCGCCTTGTGTTTTCTTATTGTACATGGGCGATTGGGTATCATGGGTCACATCAGTTATAAAGGCCAAATCAGGTTTTAATCTGCGCACGATCATTTCTGCACCCCTTAATCCTATTTCTTCTTGCACCGAATTAACGATGTATAAGGTATAAGGCAATTTAATTTTCTTCTCTTTAAGTCGTTTGGCTACTTCGGCTATCATGTAACCACCGATCCGATTGTCTAAAGCTCTACCTACCAAATACTTTTTATTCAGTTCCATTAAGCCATCTTCGAAAGTAACGACGCAGCCTACATGTATGCCCATTTTTTCAACCTCTTTTTTATTAGAGGCCCCACAGTCAATAAAAATATCCGATATGCTCGGAGCTTTGTCTTTCGCTAAATCGCGTACGTGAATCGCGGGCCAACCAAAAATACCTTTGACGATTTTATCTTTCGTATGGATATTCGCCCGCATGGAAGGTGCAATTAAAGCATCTGAGCCTCCATTTCTTCGTAGAAATAAATATCCATTTTCATCAATGTAATTGACAAACCATGAAATTTCATCTGCATGTGCTTCTATGACGACAGAATAAGGCTGGCCAGGATTGATAACACCCACAGCAGTTCCATAGGTGTCAATGATTTTATCATCAATATAGGGTTTAATGTAATCCAGCCATATTTTTTGGCCCGACATTTCAAATCCGGTAGGTGATGCGTTATTTAAATAATTATATAAGAATTCGTTCGCTTTATTAGACATCATGTGTGTTTTTTTTGCAAGTTACTAAGCCTTGTTTATAATTAATTTTTAATAAAATAATATTTTTAAGTTTTTTTGAATCATTAAAAATTTATTTTTGCTGATATAATCTATAAAGATTGTATTTTTGATCGTTATGAAAGGTTGGAGTGATATAAATTTTATTAAATGAAGAAAATAGCAGTTTTTACATCAGGAGGTGACGCTCCGGGAATGAATGCTTGCATACGCGCTATTGTCCGTGGTGCCGCTTATCATCAGGTAGAAGTTTTTGGAATAGTTAGGGGTTATAATGGAATGATTAAAGGAGATATTATTCCTTTAAATTCCCAATCCGTCAGTAATATAATTCAGAGAGGAGGAACGATCTTAAAATCAGCTCGGTCAAAAGAGTTTATGACCTTAGAAGGTCGTCAAAAAGCCTTTGAACAGTTGAAGGAAAAAGGCATAGAAGGTTTAGTAGCCATTGGCGGAAATGGTACTTTTACCGGTGCGGAAATTTTCTATAATGAATTTAAAATTCCTACTGTGGGTGCTCCAGGCACCATCGACAACGATTTGTTTGGAACGGATTATACGATTGGATATGATACAGCGGTCAATACAGCTTTAGATGCGATCGATAAGATCCGCGATACAGCTGACTCACACGACCGAGTATTTTTTATTGAAGTAATGGGACGGGATTCTGGATACATCGCGATTGAATGTGGTATAGCAGGAGGAGCAGAAGCTGTCATGATTCCTGAAAATTTAACACCTGTTAGTGATATTGTAGGTATTTTGCAAAAAGGTTTTGCGAAGGCAAAGTCTTCATCTATTGTTGTGGTAGCCGAAGGTGACGAAGAAGGAAATGCACAAATAATAGCCAAAAAAATTAAAGAAAGTATGAGTGCTGAGTTAGATATTCGAGTAACTACTTTAGGCCATATTCAACGCGGGGGAATCCCAACAGCTTCTGATCGAATACTAGCGAGTCGATTAGGTTTAGGAGCTTTAGAAGGCTTATTACGAGGGGAGAAAAATGTAATGGCTGGTGTTGTTAACAATCAATTGGTCTATACTCCATTTCACGATACCATTACTAAAAAGAAACCCGTTTCTGAAGATTTAATCCGAATGGTAGAAATTTTATCTACTTAACAATATCCCATGATTGTGTAAATGATCAAACCACTAATCTCGCGGATTAGTTGGGATGTTCTCGAAAGATTTTGATCTGATGGAGTTAATAAATCGAGTAAACCAGATTCATTTTTGCTTCCTTTTTTGTCGACCGGATAGGCCTTAACCTTAAATCCTACTTTTTCAAAACAACGAATAGATCTGGGCATATGCATTGCTGATGTAATTAAAAGTACTTCTTCGCTTTTGATGTAGTTTTTTAGCAATTGGGCCGAATATAATGCATTTTCTCTCGTATTTCGGGCTTTCGTTTCCATGTAAATATCTTGTGGCTTTACTCCCATGGCAATCATTAATTGCTTCACATCATTGGTTTCGTGGCCCTTATCTACCTTGATTTTTCCAATACTGGTGTTACCACCTGTAATTAAAATCTTCTTTATTTTTCCAGCTTTATATAATAGTATGGGTTGTATAAAACGATCTGCAGTTTCACCCACATTTATTTTGTCTGTTTGATCCTCATCGCTGGGTCTTATCATGCCACCACCCAATACTATTCCCCAGGTATAGTTTTCATTTTTCAATAAAGATATCGTAGGTTGTTCATATGAAATATATAATCGGTTTACAAACCAAGGATTACTAAACAATGTTAAAATGACTATTATCGCTAAAAGAGAACGGTTTCTTGATTTTTGGTTTTTTGAAAAGAAAGAAATCAACAGTAAAATAAAAATCCAACAGATTGGCAAAAGAATAAAATCTATTATTTTAGATAGCGCGAAAAACATCGTAATTTTATTTTTGTTTATTTGTAAAATTATTCTAATTCCATGAAAATATTTTTTGTTTACACGTTTATTTTCTTTTCTTTTTTCTCTGCCTTAGCTCAAACTAAATTAAATAGCGCCATTAGCCCTAAAGGTTATTTAATCAAAGGTAAAATTGTCGGTGTTAAGAATACGGAAGTGTATTTAGCGCATTACTTTGGGTCGACCCAACAAGTAGTCAAGGATACAGCTAAGGCGGATGGGGACGGTAATTTCACATTTAAGGGTAAAACAGAATTACCAAAAGGTCTTTATTTGATCACATTTGATCAATCAAAGTATTTAGACTTTATAATGGGGAACACTAATTTTTCATTTGAGACGGATACGTTAGATTTAATCAATAAAATGAAAATTGTAGGTAGCGATGAAAATCAAGCTTTTTACTCCTTTCAAAAAGAAATGGTTAGTCTGTATGAAAAGTTAAGATCTGTACCCGCGAATGATCCTCGGTTTGCTGCAATACGAAAATCTATTTTGGATTATCAACAAGCTTGGATGCTTAAAAACAAAAACTTGTTTGCTTCTAAATTGATTAAGGCAACATTTGAACCTGATATGCCTGCATTTTCAAGGTCTGTTAAAAATGCAAAAGATAGTGCTGATTTATTCCAATTTCAATACAGATACTACAAAAAACACTTTTTTGATAATGTAGATTTAAACGACGAAAAGTTTATTCGTACTCCATTTTTACAAAAGAAATTAGAGAAATTCTTTACTGATTTGGTCGTACAGGAATCAGATTCAATTACGAAAGAAGCGGATATCATTTTGGCTAAAATTAAAAATAAAGATGTTCGTAAATATGTCATTTATAAAATATCAAGTACTTATGAAAATCATAATGTAATAGGGACAGATGCGGCTTTTGTTCACATGTCTGAAAAATATTATATCAATGAACCTAAGCTTTGGGATACGTCTACGGTCAGACGAATTAAGGAGAGAGTTAAAACCCTAAAGCCTCTTTTAATTGGCAAGAAAATTCCTGAAATGTATTTAACTGACCCTGCTGGGAAACTATTGACGTTATCGACATCTCCTGGTAATTACACTATTTTGTTTATCTATGATCCAGAATGTAGTCATTGTAAAGAAGAAGCGCCAAAATTAGTGGCACTTAATGATTATTTAAAAACTAAAAGTGCGATTGTATTTGCCGTTTCAATCCTTAGAGAAAAAGAGCAATGGAAAAAATTTATTGCCGAATTTAAAATTCAAAATTGGTATAATGGGGTTGACGTTCATGTAAATTCAAAAACTAGGAAAGAGGAATATTATACAGACTTTAAAAATACTTTTGATATTTATTCCACCCCAATTGTCTATGTTTTAGATCGAAATAAAAAGATTATTGGCAAACGAATTCCTATAGAAAGCATAAAAGATTTCATTGAATTTCATGAAAATAAAGTAAGCGGAAAAATTAAATAATTTGCTTGATCAAATTAATTAATGGTTGCTCTACCGACAAGAGATGGGTTTTGATTCCTTTTTGGGTAAGTTTTGAGATAAGATTTTCGAATTTAAGCTCATGCATTTTTTGCAAAGTTTCATTAAAATGATCTACATGGATAGATAAGATTTCGTCTGTCTCCTTGTCCTCAATGTTCATATAGTTGCTGTAAGAGTTCGGGCTTGTAATCTCGGATGGATCCACCATATATAGAATTTCTACTTCATTTTTTAAAGCTTTGGTCTCTAGCATGGATTGAATGAATGTCGAATTTTCAACTTCGGTAAACATGAGATCAGAGATAAAATAGATTTTCTTCTTAGCGCCTAATGATTCAATTCTATCTTTTATTAAGTCTGGAAAACCGGTCTTTTTTTTGATTGGATTTTCGTCTATTAAATTTTCTAAAGCCTGGTATATGTATTTTAAATGAGCTAAACTATGACCTAGTTTACTTTCAAATGTAAGGTCATCTGACATGAATATTACCCCAAATGAATCTTTTTGTTTTTGTAGAATGGTGGATAAGGTGGCCACAATTTGAACAGCTTTATATATTTTTTCATTTGAATCTATTGGAAAATACATGGAAGATGAAATATCTAAAATAAAATAGACTTTAATATTGGTTTCATCTTGGTATGTTTTGGTATATAATTTGTCTGTCTTTCCGAATAATTTCCAATCAATATTTCTGGGGTTTTCACCCTGTTCGTATGATTTAAATTCTTTGAATTCAGATGAAAATCCATGAAGAATACTCTTATGTTTTCCATGAAAAAATCCTTCTAACGCTTCTTTGGATAAGATTTCTAAGGACTTATATTCACTTTTTTTTAGGAGTTTTTCGATCATTTTTCAATATTTTTTTTGGGTATTATCGGCGTCGCAACCTTTTTCTTAGGTTTGATTTTTTTATGAATTGTTTTCTTTATTGGAGCTTTCTTCCTAATTTTTATTTTCTTTATTTTTCGTTTTTTAAGGTATTTTTTGTGTTTGATATTGCGTTTTAAGCGGTATTTCTTTTTGTATTTTAATCGTGTCTTTTGGTAATATTTTCGACTAAATTTGGGGTTAGTATTTAAAGATAAATGTTGATAAGGTATCAGCATCTGTTCTCCTTCAAACCCGACAATTTTTACTTTTACCCTAACTAAACCGATTTTATTTAATTTAAGTTTTTTTGCCCCAGTATCTGTTAGGTCAATGATTCGACCTTTTTTATATGGGCCCCTGTCATTAATTCTAACGATGATTGATTTTTTATTGGACAGATTAGTTACCTCAACTAACGTATTAAATGGATAGGTTTTGTGCGCGGCTGTAAGTTTTGATTTATTTAATTTTTCGCTATTAGCTGTTTTTCTGCCATAAAACTTTTCTGAATAAAAGGAAGCTATGCCGTACCTTTCGTCTCCCAAATCTTGGGAAAAACACATGCCCATTGTGATATAGAAAACAACGAATGAACTGAATAATGCTTTTCCCATGAATGGATTTTATTGTGACCTAAAGATTCATTATAAATTCAAGAATTAAAAATCTAATTTTTCATATTGGCTAATTGTAGCTTGAATTCAAGATTAAAATTTAAAATATTTTTGAGACAATAAAATTAATAGTAGATTTACAAATTCATAAACCAAAATTTATTTTAAAGTGGAAGAAAGAGATAAAGAAGAATTGTTTTCTAAACGCATAAGAGCTGGTAAAAGGACTTATTTTTTTGATGTTAAATCTACCCGTTCATTAGATTATTATATTACGATTACTGAAAGTCGTCGCCATCAAAAAGAAGATGGATTTGTTTATGAAAAGCATAAAATGTTTTTATACAAAGAGGACTTTGATAAGTTTGCTGAAGGTTTAAAAGAAACCATAGATCATGTTAAGACTGAATTAATGCCTGAAGTTGATTTTAATCAATTTAATAAGGAAGATGAGGAATTTGGTAATACAGATCTTAAGTGGGAATAAATATTAATTCATCATTAAAAAGCCTCTGTGAAAGCAGGGGCTTTTTAATTTTTAGCCGTATTTTTGCAGTTGCAATTGAAATTTAAAATTTTATGGGATTAACGTGTGGAATTGTAGGTCTGCCCAATGTAGGTAAGTCCACTTTATTTAGTGCTATTTCTTCAAATAAAGCCGAAGCGGCTAATTATCCGTTTTGTACGATTGAGCCAAATGTCGGTATTGTAACAGTGCCCGATGAGCGCTTGAATATTTTGGCTGAATTTGTAAAACCTAATCGAATTTTGCCAACGGTCATTGAATTTACGGATATAGCGGGTTTGGTGAAAGGGGCTTCGCAAGGGGCTGGTTTAGGCAATAAGTTTCTCGCCAATATTCGTGAGGTGGATGCCATTATACATGTGGTACGTTGTTTTGAAGATGATAATATTATACATGTGGAAGGAAGAGTAAATCCAATTTCAGATAAGGAGATTATTGACATGGAACTCCAACTTAAAGATCTTGAATCCGTTGATAAAAAAATAAGTAAAATTGAGCGTGCGGCGAAAGCTGGAGATGCTAAAGCTAAGCAAGAATTAACTGCATTGCTTTTATTTAAATCTACTTTAGAAGCAGGTAAATCAGCTAGGACTGTGGATATGGATCCCGATTTACGTGAAACGTCTATAGGTGATTTGTGTTTGTTAACGGATAAGCCGGTTATTTATGTGGCTAATGTTGACGAAGATTCTTTGTCGACTGGCGGGAATATCTTCGTGGACCAATTAAAATCAAGTGTTTCAGCTGAAAATGCTGAGGTAATTGTTATTTGCGCCGCGATCGAAGCGCAAATAGCAGAAATAGAAGATTTAGAGGAGAGAGCTATGTTTCTTAGTGAATATGGACTTCAAGAATCGGGTTTAAGTAAATTAATCAAGAGTTCTTATTCTTTGCTTAATCTGATTACATACTTTACTGCCGGAGTTCAAGAAGTTCGAGCTTGGACGATTCAAAAAGGTTGGAAAGCTCCGCAAGCAGCAGGTGTCATTCATACCGATTTTGAGCGTGGATTTATTCGGGCTGAAGTAATTAAAATGGCTGATTATCAAGCCTATAAAAGTGAAGCTGCTTGTAAAGAGGCAGGGAAATTAAACGTCGAGGGGAAAGATTATGTAGTACATGATGGAGATATCATGCATTTTAGGTTCAATGTCTAAAGCGGAAATTGTATTTTTTGATAGCCAATGAATGAATCAAATCGTTCTCCTGGCTTTCTGAAATACACTAAAACTTCATAATAATTTTCTGTTTCGGAATGATTTCCTTCTAAATTATTATTTAGGGGATTGCTACTAATAAATTGATAATTATATATTCCTTGTTTTAACAAAACTCTTCCTAAGTAAGCACCTTTAGTTTCATCATATTGTAGCTGGTTTAAATTATTTAATTCATAGGAATTAAACGCTCCAGAGACATATAATTTTTCATCTTCAAATTTCCTGGATTTCAAAATAAAGGTACACCACACATAATCAGCTTGTAAATGGTTATTTGGGTTTTCGTAGTTGGCGATAACATAAGCCCCATTGAAATCAGGTCTTTGGACGTAAGAATAATTTCCTTGAGGCTGTTCTGGAATAATTGAAATTTCTGAATATCGATCCAAAGCGTTTATTTGGCCTACGAAATTTAACCTTTGCTGCGTACTTCTTAAGTCTATTAACCTGAATTCATTGCCCCCTGGTATTGCATTTTCTTGATTATAAAATTGATAAGTCATTTTACGATCAATGGCTTGAACTATGGGTTTTGGTATATTAGGCAAAAAGTTTTTTGATTGATTATTTTTACGGACTTCAATTTTCAGATTTTCATCTGAGTTTATTAAATAGTTGGATGGATATCCTAAATTTAAATCGATGAATTGGTGAGTGGAACGCAATTGGTTTGATTTGGCAAAACTTATCTTGGCGCCTATATTGATTTCATTTTGATAAATAGAAAATCTTTTAGTTAATACGGTGTCACGTTTATTTCGATTGGCATAGATCATGGCAATGTAATTGCCAGTTATTTTCACTTTGGGTAATGAAATTTTAAATTGTTTATACGATATTTTGGTGCCCATTGAAGTTTCAGGATAGCGGATTGGGATATCATTAAAATCAGCTAAATATTCTATTTCGTTTAAAGGTGAAGGTTTCCAATCGGCTTGGCAATGGATGATTCTTAAAAAATAATTAGTGTTTTCTAATTTTAAATCATCAAAAAGCAAGTGGACATTTCCTTGCCTCTCGATATCTAAACATAAATTATCAACGATCAACTCGTTGAGGGAATTTTGGCTCAGATAAACGGTCTTTATCTGCTCTTTATTTATCTTGTTGGATATTTGAGCATGACCCTCATGGCTTAAATTGAGTATGAATAGAAATAGCCATGAAATTACTAGGCCTTTTGTTTTCATTGAATTAATTGATTAACAATTCCCACTCGTTGGTTATTTTCAACAATTCCTCTTTTTTCTCATTGATTTTTAGCTCTATTGGGGGCAATTCATTGAATTTCCCTTCTTGTGCTAACTCAGCCATGTTATTTTCCAGTTCAGAGATGGATACTTCTAAATCCATAATTTTTGCTTCAAGCTTTTCGATTAATTTTTCTTGACTAGGGTTGCTAGAAGTAATTTTGGGCGCATGGGGAGCTAATTCTGGTTTTGGTTTTTCACTCGATTTTTTTGCAGTTCCTGTATCAGAAATACCTCTGCTAGCTTGCCAAACCTCATATTCATCAAAAGAGCCCGGGTATTCTTTTATTTCATAATCTTCAATATACCATATTTTGTTGGCGATATTGGTTACAAAATAACGATCGTGTGATACGACTACATAGGTACCTTCATATTGTTGCAACGCTTGAATTAAAATATTCACAGATTGCATATCAAGGTGGTTGGTAGGCTCATCCAGCAATAAAAAATTTGCTTGCGATATCAGTACCTTGGCTAATGCCACCCTAGATTTTTCTCCTCCAGAAAGTACTTTGATTTTTTTGAATACTTCCTCACCTGAAAACAAAAAGCAGCCTAATACACTTCTTAATTCCATTTCGGTTTTAGCTGTGCCCGTTGCTTTCAACTCTTCCAACAAATTATTTTCTACTTGCAAGCTTTCTAATTGATGCTGAGCAAAAAATGATTCGATTACATTATGTCCGGTTCTGCGTTCGCCTATGATTTTTTCTGTTCCTGATATAATTCTTAATAAGGTTGATTTCCCTTTTCCATTGGCACCAATGAGTGCAATTTTATCGCCCCGGTTGATCGTTGCGGACGTATTTTTTAATATTACTTTTTCACCAAAGGCCTTAGAAATATGCTCTAAAAACAGAATGAATCTTCCAGGTTGGGTGCCGAAATTAAATTTGAAATTAACTTTTGCTTTTTCATCAATCACTTCATCGACCACATCCAAACGATCCAATGCCTTTACCCTAGATTGTACTTGGCTCGCCTTACTTGCTTTGGCTTTAAATCGTTCTATAAATCGCTCTGTTTGCCTTATTTGTGATTGTTGGTTTTCATAAGCACCCTTTTGAATTTTATTTCTTAAAGCTTTCTCTTCTTCATAAAATGAAAAATTGCCTGGATATAAAGTGATTTTAGCATTTGATACTTCGGCTATATTATCGACGGTGCGATCTAAAAAATAGCGATCGTGGGAAACGACCACCACAGAGCCTTCGTAATCATGAATGTATTTTTCAACCCATTCGATGGATGGTAG
>CAMARL010000052.1 GCA_945860325.1 Spirosoma fluviale
GGCGAAATTGATCCTTTGGAGAACGCAGAAAATATCATTTTCAAAGGTAAAATGAATCAATTAATTTTAGATAAAAGTTGGATACGATCAGGTTATGGATTTGCGGTCACGTCGCTAGACCGATTACATAATGAATCACTGCCGGGAACGATCCAATGGCTCATACCGACAAAAAAAGAATAATATGAATCAGAGATTACATTTGACCATAAAGGAGATTACTGAAGAAACCATTGATACCAAAACCATCCATTTTTGGCATCCGATACATAATACCATATCGTATATTTCGGGTCAGTTTTTCACGCTTATTCCGGAAATTGACGGTCAGAAAATCAGGAGAAGTTATTCCCTTTCCTCATCTCCTAAAACAGATACCTCCCCCGCCATTACAGTCAAAAGGATTGAAGGGGGCCTTGTGTCCAACTATTTATGTGACCATGTACAGGTGGGCGATAGTTTGGAAGTTATCGAGCCCATGGGTAATTTCTTGATCGAGCCCCAAGTTGATTCGGCCAAAACTTATGTTTTTGTGGCCGCTGGATCTGGAATTACTCCCTTGTTCTCCATGATCAAAACCGTGTTACACTCTGAGCCTAAAGCTAACATCTACTTGATTTATGGGTCTAGAAATGAGCAACAAATTATTTTCAAAAAAGCGTTAGAATCACTGGAAACCCAACATAGTTCCCGGTTCAAAATGATACATGTCATTAGCCAGCCTTCGCACACGTGGCCTGGTTTTAAGGGGCGTATCAACCAAGCATCCATGGTTTTTTATTTAAAACAAGAGTTTGGTATTGACATCCCTACAGCCTTTTATTATTTGTGCGGGCCCGCTGGAATGATGAGCGAAGTAGAAAAGTCGTTGGCCATGTTTGATGTCCCAGAAAAACATATTTTAAAAGAATTATTTTTATCTACCACGAGCGAGGAAACAGCAAAAGCAGAGGAAGACGGAAGCTTAAAAATCCAAGAAGTTACCTTGATTTTTGAAGGAAAATCTCATACCGTGACGGTCTTGCCTAGTGAAACCATTTTAGAGGCTGCCTTAGAAGCGGATATCGACATCCCCTATTCATGCCAAGCAGGAATGTGCACGGCCTGCATGGGATTATGCACCAGCGGACAAGTGATCATGGATGAAGAGGATGGACTCACCGATAATGAAATTAAAAAAGGATATATTTTGACCTGCGTGGCTCATCCGATGAGTGAAGGGGTAGTCATTAATTTAGATTAGAAACAAAAAATGCACACGATAAAACGTAGGGTCACCCCTCAAATAATCCATCGAACATTACTGCCTCAAGACTTTTCTTTAAGCACATGGGAAAGTGTTTTGCCCTATTTTGAAAAGGTAAGTGCACAAGAAATTATTGATTTATCTTCACTCGAGGATTTTTGCAAGAACCGATCTGAGCTTGAAAGCTATCTATCTGAAAATTTTGCTTGGCGTTATATCAAAATGTCTTGTGATAACCAAAACGAAAATTTACAGAAAAGCTATCAGCAATTTGTCAATGAAATCATGCCCAATGCTTCTGTTTTTGATGATGCTTGGAATAAAAAGGTGATTGATTCTGGATTATCAGACCAAGTACAAACGAAAGGATTTTCGATTATGTTGAGAAGCATCAAAAAATCCATTGAAATTTTTAGGGAGGAAAACATACCCTTGTTTACTGAATTACAAAATTTAGAATCCCAATACGGTGCGTTAACCGGCGCGCTGATTGTGGAAATTGACGGAGTGGAAAAGACGCTCCAACAAGCCAGCGCCTATTTAGAGTCGACCGATCGAGATATAAGAGAATCCGTTTACCGGAAAGTTGCTGCCCAAAGACTCAGCATCAAAGATGAATTAAATACACTTTATAGTGATTTAATTGGCAAAAGAAATCAAGTAGCCTTGCAAGCTGGATTTCAAAACTTTAGGGATTTTTCTTTTGCGAGCCTTGGTAGATTTGACTATACCCCTGCTGATTGTTTTGAATTTCATGAGGCCGTTGAAAAAACAATCAAACCCATATTAAATGAATTAGCCTCCAAAAGGAAAAAAGCCTTAGGTTTAGATTCGCTCAGACCGTGGGATAAATCAGTGGACCCCTTAGGTCGCAAACCATTGAAACCCTTTAAAACGGGAGAAGAGTTATTGGAAAAAACGATTCGGGTTTTTGATAATCTCGACCCATTTTTAGGAGATTGTCTAAGAGAAATGGTGAAACTAGATCGCTTTGATTTAGACTCAAGAAAAGGCAAAAACCCTGGGGGATATAATTACCCATTAGAAGAAACTGGTTTCCCATTCATCTTCATGAATGCCGCAGGCCAAGTGCGCGACATGGTTACTTTATTGCACGAGGGCGGACATGCGGTCCATTCGATTTTAACGAAGGAACTTTCCCTGAATGCATTCCGAAATTTTCCATCTGAGGTGGCTGAACTTGCCTCCATGAGCATGGAATTAATCACAATGGATGAATGGGATATCTATTTTGAAAATCCTGAAGATGCCAAAAGAGCCAAAATAAAACACTTGGAAGATATTCTAGAAACCTTACCGTGGGTGGCGACGATCGATGCATACCAACATTGGATCTATGAAAATCCTGATCATACCTTAATGCAAAGAGAAGAAAAATGGAATGAAATATTGGCCAGATTTGCGGATCAGATGACTGATTGGACCGGCTTAGAAGAGATAAAATCCCATGTTTGGCAAAAGCAATTGCATCTATATGAAGTACCTTTTTATTACATCGAATATGCGATCGCCCAATTAGGTGCATTGGCGGTTTGGAGAAACTATTGCCAAAACCCAAAGCTTGCACTTGCTAATTATGTGGAGGCATTGTCAGTAGGTTACACAGAGCCCATCAAATCAATTTATGCAAAAGCGGGGATCGAATTTAACTTTAGCGAGGGCTACATCGCCGAATTAATGTCATTTTTAGCAGAGAAAATCAAAAATTTAGAGGAAAGCTAAGGCTTAGAAGCTTATAGACTTTTTTAATACAAAATTTGGCCTTATTTTTGTGCCAACAATTTGTCCTAACAAGAGAATGAAATTAGAAAAATTACTTCCAATTATAGCATTAGCCTTTATGACAACGGCTTGTGACTATCAAAAAAACAATACCATCAAGCAAAAAGATTTAAATGAAGGCGAGGTTTATGTTTACGGGGTTCATCCGGATAGTGCAGCGGCTCAGTTAAAAAATAAATATGACGCCAAGCCAGAATTAGAGTTAAAAGCAAATGCGCTTCGAGAGAAAATGTTTAGTGGAAAAAGCATCAACCAAGGAAATTAGTCTTTCCCATCTCATATTTTAAAGCCGGTTTATCCGGCTTTTTTTATTGCCCAAACCACTCGCGAATAAAAGTGAGTTGGTAAATCGCCCCCGTATATAACAAGGCCCACAAAAGGGATGAAATAGCCATAAAAAAGAGGACTCGCGGCAAAGACACCTTAAAAGATAAAGCTAAAAGACTTCCGCCAATCGGCGTAAAAATAAGTGGAGTAAGCGCTGCAATCCCTTTAATACCGAATTTTTGCCAGATCTGAACGGCATAACGCACTCGCTTTGAAAATAAAATAGCTTTCTTCTTTCTGAATCGACCGATAAAACCGATGACTAATTTACCCATACTTAAGGTCAATGAAATCGTCAGCATGGCTCCAATCCAAGTAAAAATAACGGTTTCATACCAGGTCAATCCTAGACCAAATCCGGTAATCGGCCCGGCGATAAATTTTAAACCTGTGGCAATCATCACTCCGGAATAGGCTCCCCAAGACATATTTACATTGATTTATAGGCGTCAATTCCTTTTTTAAGAAACGAAATAAAATGATTAATATCCGCATCAAAAGCGACAGGTGGAACCATAGGAGCACCGTCCTTTCTCGGATCTAAAAGAATATAATGGGGTTGGGCATTTGAATTGAATCTAGAAATTTGAAAATCTAAATTTTGATCTCCTAAAGACTTTTTTTCTTGGCCATCGACTTTAGAGATATACCACTTATTTTCAGGGAGCTCCGTTTTATCGTCACAATATAAAGCGACGACAACATAGTCGTTTTTTAGAATGGACAATACTGCTGGGTCAGACCAAACATATTCCTCCATTTTCCTGCAGTTGACACAACCATGTCCAGTGAAATCGATAAATAAGGGCTTGCCTACTTGTTGGGCATAGGCCTTAGCCTCCTCAAAATCAAAAAATCCAGTAAGCCCTAGAGGCAATTTTAAAAATTCGCTGTATTTGACAGCAGAGGTCGAACGCGACGTATTGCTATTTTCTTCATTTAATGGCGTTGAACCATTAAAATCTTGACTTGACATGGGAGGCAACCAACCAGACAAACCCTTTAATGGAGCGCCAAACATGCCTGGGGTTAAATAAATAACGAAGGCAAGAAAAGCCGTGGCAAAAAGCGCGCGGGGAACAGATAATTTCCCGCTAGGTCCATCATGAGGCAAAGAAATTTTACCAAACAAATACAAGGTTAATGCGGTAAAAATAGCAATCCAAATGGCTAGAAATATTTCACGATCCAATAAATGCCAATGATACACCTGGTCTGCCACGCTTAAAAACTTAAAGGCTAAGGCAATTTCCAAAAAGCCCAAAACCACTTTTACTTCGTTCATCCAATTGCCCGACTTTGGCATTTTTTGCATGAATCCTGGGAAAATGGCAAACATCGTAAAAGGAATGGCGAAGGCTAACGAAAATCCCAACATGCCAATGATGGGTTTCAGAAATACTCCCTGAGATGAGGCAATTAATATGGATCCTGCCAAAGGTCCCGTGCAAGAAAATGAAACTAAAACCAGTGTAAATGCCATGAAGAACACCCCTAACAATCCACCTTTATCAGATTTTGCATCAACATTATTAACCAAACTAGAAGGTAAAACAATTTCGAATGCACCCAAAAAGGAAATACCAAAAAGGATAAAAATGGCAAAAAACAAAAGATTAGGAATCCAATGTGTACTTAAAAAATTAGCAAAACTAGCCCCGGCAAAAAATGCTAAAATAGTACCAAAAAACACATAGATTAAAACAATGAAGAAGCCATATAGAAAAGCCAATTTTTTTCCTCCTTGTTGTTTCGTAAAAAAACTAACCGTCATAGGAATTAGGGGATACACGCAGGGAGTCAGCAAGGCCAACAAACCAGCGCCCATCGCCACCCAAAAAAATTGCCATAATGACTGATCGTCTTCTGGTGATGTTAATTTTGCGGCTGAATTAGAGGCTTTTTTTTTTGGATCCTCTGACGTAGAAGATGCGCTTAGTTTGGAACTTATCAGAAATGGACCCTTAATTGGCACACACAAACCACTCTCATTCGAACATGTTTGCGCATCGTAGGATCCGTCAATCTTCCAAGAATCTGATGTGATTTTTACGGTTTGTCGAAATTCCGCTTCCTCCGTGAAATAGGTATATGTACCGTTCCAAATCTCTTTATCAAATTTTGAATGTGGATTTATGGCGCGCAAAGATCCGTCAATAGATACCCCGAGATTTTCTTTGATCTTAATCGTCGTAACCACTGGCCCTAATTCCTTATCGAAATCAGATGAATATAAGTACCATCCTTTGTCGATTTTAACTTTAAATATAATTTCAGCCGTCTGACCCACCTTAGGGTTTGCCGGCTCTAAAGTCCATGACCATTTAGCCGGAGTGATTTTTTGGGCCATGCCCGTAAATCCCACAAAACCCAAGAAAAGCAAAATGATTAATTTCAGTTTCATTCTCAATAATTTTAAAAACGCCTCTTCCCTATTTTTCAAGATTCAAAATTAACAAAAAATAGCGGAACCTCATGGGATATTTATTCAAAAATGGGGAATGATCGTTTTTCTATTCCGTTAAAAATTCGTAATTTTATACTCTTTAAAACGAAATTCAATCCACATTTATTACATGGCTGCTAGCACATTTCCCACCCAGCGAGACGTTGAAATTTTTTCATTAATTAAGGAAGAAGCACATAGACAAGAATTCGGTATCGAATTAATTGCTTCTGAAAACTTTACTTCCCCTCAGGTTATGGAGGCTCAAGGAAGTGTTTTGACCAATAAGTATGCGGAAGGCTTACCTGGAAAAAGATATTATGGGGGTTGTGAGGTAGTCGATGTCGTGGAAACAATTGCCATAGAACGTGCCAAAAAATTATTTGGTGCCACATGGGCTAATGTGCAGCCTCACTCGGGCGCACAAGCGAATGCAGCCGTTTTTTTATCGTTTTTAAATCCAGGAGATAAAATTTTAGGATTTGATTTGGCACATGGGGGACACCTTTCTCATGGGTCGCCGGTCAACTTCTCAGGTAAATATTTTCAAGCCTTTTTTTATGGCGTTGAAAAAGAAACAGGTTTAATTGATTGGGATAAAGTAGAGGCCACAGCTTTGAAAGAAAATCCTAGGTTATTAATTTGTGGAGCTTCCGCCTATTCTCGCGATTGGGATTATGCCCGTTTAAGAGCTATTGCAGACAAAATAGGCGCCATTTTATTAGCTGATATTTCACATCCATCCGCTTTAATCGCGAAAGGTTTATTGAACGACCCGATGCAACATTGCCATATTGTAACGACAACCACACATAAAACGTTGCGAGGACCTCGCGGCGGTTTAATTATGATGGGGAATGATTTCGAGAATCCTTTTGGATTCAAAACGATGAAGGGTGAATTAAAAATGATGTCGGCCTGTCTCGATGGAGCCGTTTTTCCAGGAACCCAAGGAGGGCCTTTGGAGCATGTTATTGCCGCAAAAGCGATCGCATTTGGAGAGGCTTTGACTCCTGAATTTGGACAATATGCCCAACAAGTTAAATCGAATGCGCAAGCGATGGCCAAAGCTTTTTTAAGCAAAGGGTATGATATTATTTCTGGAGGAACAGACAATCATTTAATGCTGATTGATTTAAGACCTAAAGGGTTAAGTGGTAAATTAGCTGAGAACACATTAATTCAAGCGGACATTACCATCAATAAAAACATGGTTCCATTTGATGATAAATCGCCATTTGTGACTTCAGGAATGCGAGTAGGTACAGCTGCGATGACTACCCGCGGATTAAAAGAAAATGACATGAGCCAGATTGTTGACATGGTCGACAAAGCCCTCATGAACCATGATAATGAATCTGTTTTAAAACAGATTAAAGGAGAAGTTAACGAGTGGGTTAAGCAATTCCCACTTTATTTATAAAATAAAATATGGCCACAGACCAAGACTGGGAAAATGATTTTGATGACGACGTAGAAGAGAAAGATGGGACTGAAATGTCGTTTCTAGACCATTTAGAGGAGTTACGTTGGCACATCATGCGATCCATCGCTGCAATTTTGGTCTTTACCATTGCCGCATGGATTTTTAGAAATGAGATTTTTGGCAACATTATCATGGGGCCGACTAAGGTTGATTTTGCGACCAATTTAGCGCTTTGTCATTTAGCCGACATCACGGGTTGGGCTAGTTTGTGTATGCAAAAAGCGGACTTCATTCTGCAAAGTAGAGAGGTTTCAGGTCAGTTCATGATGGCATTAACACAATCCATCATTGTAGGTTTATTGTTTTCCTTCCCCTACGCATTTTTTGAGCTTTGGAGATTCATCAAGCCAGGCTTAAAAAACAAAGAATTAAAAGCAGCGAAAGGAGCCGTTTTCTGGGTATCCACCTTATTTTTCATGGGGGTTTCCTTTGGTTATTATGTGGTGGCTCCTATGGCGATCAACTTTCTAGCCAATTTTAAATTGGATGCAACGATTCAAAATCAATTTGACGTTAATGATTATATCTCTTTATTATCCATGCTTACGCTTGCGTGCGGATTGACATTCCAACTACCTATGGTGGCTTTTGTGTTATCCCAAGTAGGTATTCTAACTCCTTCTTTCATGAGGGAATACAGAAAGCATGCGATGATTGTGATCTTAATTGTCGCAGCGATCATCACCCCTTCACCCGATGTTATTTCGCAACTCCTTGTGGCATTTCCACTGTTAGGATTGTATGAAATCAGTATCTGGGTATCTGGAAGAGTCCTAAGAAAAAAAATGAGGGAAGAAGCCCTTGAATCGAATTCTTAATTGAATTCAACTAACACAATCGTATGAATTACTTATCGGCGGAAAATATTTCACGCAACATCGGAGAAAGATGGATCTTTAAAAGTCTGTTCTTTGGCCTACAAAAAGGTGAAAAAGTTGCCTTAATTGGTAAAAACGGAACCGGTAAAACTACATTAATGGAAACATTGATGGGGATGCAAACGCCTGACGATGGAAAAATATCCATCCGGAAAGGTATTCGTGTCGGATACCTACCACAAAATCCCGTTTTTTCAGAAAAAGAAGAAGTCTTAAATTATCTTTTTTCAGACGACTTGCCGTCCGCCGTTGCCATTAAAGCCTACGAAAAAGCCATGCTTTCAGGCGACCCTAAGGAGTTAGAAGAATCCTTTGCCTTAATGGAATTGCATAATGCTTGGGATTACGAGGCAAGGGCCAAACAAATCATTACTAGGTTAGGTATTCCTGATGGAGACCAAAAAGTATCCACGCTTTCTGGAGGTCAAAAAAAACGACTCTCATTGGCCAAATTATTGATTGAAAGTCCAGATATCATGATCTTGGATGAGCCTACTAACCACTTGGATATCGAAACCATTGAATGGCTGGAAGGAATACTTTCAGGCCCCAATGTGACCGTTTTAGTCGTCTCCCATGATCGCTATTTTCTAGATAAAATATGCAATAAAATGTTTGAGCTTGCCCTAGGGGCTTTATATACCTACGAGGGCAATTACGCCTATTTTTTAGAAAAGAAGGCCGAAAGAGAAGCATCCGAAGCGAGCAGCATATCCAAAGCAAAAAACCTATACCGTAAGGAACTTGAATGGATGCGGAAGCAACCCAGAGCAAGGGGAACCAAAGCGCAATACCGCATCGATGCATTTACTGAAATCGATGAAATGGCTCATAAGAAACTGGATGACAGCAAGCTGGAGCTCAATATTCAAATGTCCCGATTAGGAAATAAAATCATTGAAATCAATGGGCTTAAAAAGGCGTGGGGAGATAAAAAAATCATCAATGAGTTTACTTATACCTTTAAGAAAAAGGACCGAATAGGAATCGTTGGCAAAAATGGGGCTGGAAAAACCACCTTTCTCCAACTCCTTACCGGCTTAGAAAAACCAGATGCGGGGACGATCGATCCAGGTGAAACATTGGTGATTGGTTATTATACCCAAATACCATTTGATTTTAAGCCTGAACAAAGGGTCATCGATACGATCACGGAAATAGCAGAAGTTATCCCTTATGGTAAAAATGAATCACTAAGTCCGAGCCAATTTTTAAGTAAATTTTTATTCCCCACTGCCCAGCAATACACGCCTGTAGAGAAACTTTCTGGAGGTGAAAAAAAGCGTTTACAACTCATGCGGGTATTGGTCCAAAACCCTAACTTTTTAATCTTAGATGAGCCGACGAACGATCTTGATTTAGATACACTCCAACTCTTAGAAGATTTTTTATCAGAGTTCCAGGGTTGCCTACTATTAGTTTCGCATGATCGCTATTTCATGGATAATTTGGTAGACCAATTAATCCTAGTGGAAGGAGAAGGTGAAGTTAAATTCTTTAACGGAAATTATACTGATTATCGGATTTCATTGGAGAATCAAGCAGAAAATAATTCGGGGGCCAACAAACCAAGCCCAGTAAAAGCGCCATCCACGGAGAATTCAAAAACCAAGGTGAGTAAATTAAGTTTCAAAGAACAAAAGGAATTTGAAACATTAGAAATCGAAATACAAGAGCTTGAGCAAAAAAAACAAAGCCTCATCGAGCAATTGAATGCTGGCCATGAGGACTTTCAAATATTAAGCCAATGGGCCACCCAAATTGAAGAAATTAAAAACGCTCAGGAAGAAAAAGAAGCCAGATGGCTAGAACTCTCAGAAAAATAATAAAAAATGGCCCTAAATTTAGGGCCATTTTTTATAAGAATTACTTGTGAAATTTAGTTTTCAAATAAGAAATCCTTTACTCCAAATAATGCTCCGTCTCCTCCTTTTGGATTCACAAAGACAAAATACAAATCCTGTACCCCTGAAACATTAACAGGAATGTTGAATTTATTAGAAGCATTTATTTCAGCGGATCCTACAAGATTACCCGTCGGACTTCCCGTTCTTAACTCAAGAGTTCCGCCAACTGTTTGACCTTGCATATATAATCCCATGAAGGAGATATTTTTAATTCCAGTCAAGTCGATTCCATTGTATTTAGCAAAACCTTTATCACCTGTAGCAACTAAAACTTCTCCGAGTCCGTCAACTTTATACTTAGAACCCTTAGATACTTGGTCGAAATCCACGGCTTTTACAGTTGGGTTACGAAGCGCCACAACCTTTTGACCCGTCGCAGGACCTAGTTTACCAGCTCCTTTATCCGTGTAACTAGCGGCAAATAAATACGTCCCAGCCTTTCCTTTATCTTGAGGGATGTATTCGCCAACAACCGGCTTAGATACCTTCTTTTTATCAGATAGACTTAATACGTAATTCACGATTTCCTTCGCATCCCCTAAAGAAATTTGAGGGTGCGCAGCCATCGCCTGCTCTCCCCAAACACCACCACCACCGTTGAT
>CAMARL010000053.1 GCA_945860325.1 Spirosoma fluviale
CTGACCCACAATCTTAAATTTACCTGAAAGTCCTTCCTTATTTTTTTTGAAAACCTTAATATAATCATCTAAAAAACCTACCGCTCCTAACCAAACGGCCGAAAGCAATAATAGGACAATGTATACATTCGTTATTTTGGCAAATAAAACGGTGGGGATAATTAATGAAAGTAAAATGATGAAACCGCCCATGGTCGGGGTTCCTTTTTTCTGCATTTGGCCTTCTAAACCAAGGTCGCGAATTTCTTCTCCGATTTGTAATCTTTGTAGTCGGTATATGACGGATTTACCCCAAATCGCAGCGATTCCAAGGGATGTAATCGTGGCCGCAAAGGCCCGAAATGTAATGTATTGAAATACCCCAGCTCCAGGAACGTTTAATGTTTTGTCTAAGTATTCAAAAAGGTAATAAAACATTCCTTAGCTAATTTTAGGTTGAAAAAAACTAAAAACAAAGTTGCAAAATTTTGATTGCTTGTACAAATTAGCTCTCAAAAGCGAGGGCCAACACTAATTTATCGTCAAAGTCGTGCTTCACTCCTTTAATATCTTGATAGGTTTCATGGCCTTTCCCTGCGACCAAAATAACATCGCCCGCTTTGGCCATTTCCCTAACAGCAGTCATGATGGCCAATTTCCGATCACTTATACGGGTAACTTTAAAGGCAGTTTCTTTGGGAACTCCTGATTCCATTTGATCTAAAATATCTTCCGGATCTTCAAACCTAGGGTTATCTGATGTCAAAATAACCGCATCACTATAATGAGCTGCTAGTTCTGCCATAATGGGTCTCTTCCCCGCATCCCGATTTCCTCCACAGCCTACCACGGTAATAATTTTTTGAGACTTATTTCGAATGGCCTGAATCGTTTTAAGTACATTTTCCAAGGCATCTGGCGTATGTGCATAGTCGACGATTCCCATTTTATGATTGGGTCCCGCTAATTGGTCAAACCTTCCGGTAGCCGTTTTTAATGCGGACATTTGCACTAAAACCTCTTCCTTATCTTCGCCTAATAAAATGGCTGTTGAGTAAATAGCTAATAAATTATACGCATTAAACGTGCCGATCAATTGGGCATGAATCGCCTGACCGTCAAATTCTACTTGCAACCCTCCCACTCCATTACTAATTATTTTCGCCTTAAAATCAGATGAATTTAAAATCCCATAGCCGTATTTTTTAGCCTTCGTATTTTGAAGCATAATTTGGCCTCGCTTATCGTCTTGATTAGTCAAAGCAAAAGCTGTATTCGGTAAAGCATCAAAGAATCCTTTTTTTGCTTTAATGTATTCGTCAAAGGTTTCGTGAAAATCCAAATGATCACGGGTAATATTGGAAAAAATAGCTCCCTTAAATTGTAAACCATGAATTCTTTTTTGGACCACTGCATGTGAACTCACTTCCATAAAAACATAGGAGCATCCATTGGACAGCATTTCGGCCAACAACTTATTTAGGTTTAAGGCGTCTGGCGTAGTATGTGTAGCCGGTATCACCCGATCTTGAATCATGTTCTGAACCGTGGAGATCAATCCACAACGATGCCCAAGTTTTTTAAATAATTCAAATAAGAGCGTTACACTCGTCGTTTTTCCATTGGTCCCCGTAATCCCGATTAAGTTCAATTTGGAAGAAGGGTGATCCTAAAATGCGCAGGAAACTTCCGCTAATGCGGCATTAGAGTCAGCTACTTGAATGCATGTAACATCGTCAGGTATATTCGCTGGAATATCTTGCACCAACCAAGCCTTGCAACCCTGCGCGTACACCTGGTCTAAAAACTGATGCCCATCTACTTGCGTACCTGGAATAGCAAAAAACATTGAACCTATTTTTGCTTGTCTTGAATCAAAACATAAAGCGTCTATTTCTTGATCCTTACCTTTTGTAGATAAAATGCTAAGCTCCTTAATCAACGAAAATAATGAACCCATTTTACTTTAATTGGATATTCAATAATAGATTTTTTCTGCTGGGTGTTCCTGGGGCAATCGACTGAGAAATAACGGCTCCCATCCCATTGGCTCTTACTTTTAATCCCCTATTTTCCAAGGCAAAAAGAGCGTCTCGCAAGTTCATCCCAACAACATTTGGGACCGTTTTAGCAGGAAAAGAAATGGCTGAATTTTGTACTAGTTTTTTATCTTGACTAAATAATACCCAGCGACCGTCTTCTTCTACTTTGGGTAAATTGAAATTTGAAAAAAGTATTTTTTGATCTAATGGATGAATCGTATGAGAAAGTTGGGCATTATTTAACGAATCAGGCAAAGTTCCGGATAAGGTTCTTTGCAATTTCATATCACGAGAGTAAATGTGATTTGAAATATCCAAGAAAACCGGAGCCGTTACTTGGCGTGCGTAAGTCCCTTCAGAACCACCTTCAGGCTTATCCATGGCAACTAAAATCGTATATTTAGGTTTTGCCACCGGAAAATATCCGATGAATGAAACATAATAAGTTCCTTTGACATAATTCCCGTTGACCAAGCGCTGCGCCGTACCCGTTTTCCCTGCAATACCATATGGAGTACCTTTCAAATTATTTCCTGTTCCGCGTTCCACCACACCTTCTAACATAATTTTAATTTTCTTTAAAGTCTCGGGAGAACACAAAGGCTCCTTATCCTTCTTTTGAGTTTCGGTATAATCCTTCACTACTTTATTGCCTACCGTTGCATTTTTTACGATAATCGGCTGAATCCAATACCCATTGTTGGCAATCGCATTGTAAAACGATATCATATGCATCGGGGAAGTATTCGACGAATAACCCACAGAAGACCACATGTATTGCAAAGCATCCCATTTCGCAGGTAAAGGAAATTTAGGTGTTGTATAACGTGGAGTAATCTGAAAATTAAGCGGCTCTATCAAATGAAACTTTTTCAAATAATCGTAAAATTTCCCTTGCTTTGAACTAAATACCCGTTGCATTAACTTGATCGTACCAATATTCGATGAATGCTCGATGACCCCTTGAACATTAATTGTTCCATAATCATGTGAATCAGACATGGTCTTATTGAAAACCGTATATTTTCCCCCTGTCGTGACCATATCGGTCAGCGGCATATTAGATTCCTCTAGCATCGCCATCATGGAAGGCAACTTAAATACAGATCCTGGGTCATACTCAGAAACATCAATGGCATAATTAGCAAACTCGGAATAACCCGTAGGTGAGCTTGCCTCCTTGGTCAAATTTGAAATAGCCTTTATTTCACCTGTGGCAGTTTCCATGACAATGGCGGTCGCATAGTTTCCTTTAAAAGTGGCTAAGGCTTTCATCAATGCCAATTCTACGATATCTTGAATGTCTACGTCAATCGTCGTTTGTAAATCATAGCCAGGCGTAGGAATTAATTCCGTTCCATTTTCCATGGGACGCCAGGTGTTTTTATCCATTTTCTGAAACAATCCTTTGCCAGGAGTACCTCTTAAGTCTTTATCGAAAGCCCCCTCAAGGCCTACCGCTAGTTTATCCTTCAGGTATCCAATCGTCCGATACGCCATTTGGCCAAATGGGGCATAACGTACATTTACTTTATCAAAAACGACACCCGTCTTAGTCGCATTTCTTTTGCTTTCCTTAAAAAGAGGAAAATTCAAAACAGCCTTTCTTTCTTGAAAATCCAGTAAGCGATTATTCAATAAGATATAGGTTTTGTTACTATTTTTAGCAAGTAAAATTTTGTTGTAATATTCATCAGAGGACCTGTCTTTAAACAAGAGGGCCAGCTGATCACAAAGCGCGTGAATATGTGTTGTAAAAAGTTTTTCAGATGCAGGCGAAAAATTAAAAACGGATGGGTCCATCCCTAGTCGATATTTAGGCAAAGAAGTGGCTAATAAACTACCATCATCTGAATAAATATTTCCCCTACTTGCCTCTACATTTCTTTCCTTGATATATGTGGCTGCAGCCTCTGATCTTAATTCTTCCCCTTGAAGAAAAACTAATTTGTATAAATTGAAAATCAACACTAAAAACATAAACAATACGACCATGAAGAAAATGTAAAATCTCCTCGTAATAATTGCCCGAATATTTAAACGCTTATCAGCTGCCATATAAAACGAAATTTTACTCCTTTTTCCCTTCTTCTACAATTTTATAGGGGGGCGTTAAACTCACCTCTAGCTTATATTTTTTCATCGCTTCTGCTAAATAACTTTGCTTCCCCTTTTTCATAAACTCCGCTTTTTGGGTCGTATAATCAGCTCGTAATTCCTCTAATTCTGCCTTATTCTTCACTATTTGGTGGATTTTGCCATCGGCCAACATAGAATAATAGATGTAAATTAAAATGAGGAAAGCGATGAAAATAATTTTCTTAATCCATTCGACAGGCAACTCCCCACCCGTTAAATGATCGATGTCGAATAACATTTCTAGAGGGTCTTCCTTTAGATTCAGTTTTTTAGATGAAGGTTCGTTTTTGGGTACTGAGGTAGCCATTTTATAGTTTTAAAGCAATGCGCAATTTCGCACTTCTTGATCTAGGATTTTCTTTTAATTCCAGTTCGGAAGCTGTGATTGGTTTCCGAGTGACTGATTGTAAGGGTTTATGAACAACACCAAACATATCTTTATCCTCTTTCCCCAAACAATCCCCCGTTTTAATATAATTCTTTACCAATCGGTCCTCTAATGAATGAAAAGAAATAACCACTAATCTTCCGTTTTCATTGAGCACATTAGGCACTTGGGTTAAAAATTCTTCAATAACAGCAAGTTCTTGATTTACTTCAATTCTAATCGCCTGAAAAACTTGGGCAAAATACTTGAATTCCCTTGACCTTGGAGCTAATTTAAAAAGAATTTCTTTAAATTCCGAAGTCGTTTCCAAGGGTTTTTGTGTCCTCGCTTGAATGATGGCGAGAGCTAATGTTTTCGCATTTTTTACCTCCCCATACATGCCTAAAATTTTCTGCAATTGCTCAGCGGAATAGGTATTCAAAACTGATTTAGCATCTAAAGATGCGGATGGTCCCATTCGCATATCTAATGGTCCATCAAAACGAGTAGAAAATCCACGCTCGGGAGCATCCAATTGGTAGGAGGATACACCAAAATCAGCTAAAATTCCATCTACTTTTTTGATTCCTTCTAAGCGCAAATACTTATCTAAATGCCTGAAATTTGCCGTAATTAATGTCAAACGCGTATCATCAATTTTCTCAGCTTCTTTCCAAGCATCAGGGTCCTGATCAAAAGCAATTAATCGACCTTCAGGTCCTAAGTGCTTTAAAATTTCTTTGCTATGTCCCCCACCACCAAAAGTCACATCGACATAAATACCTCGGGGATTAATGGCAAGACCCTCGATGCATTCATTCAATAAAACAGAGGTGTGATACGTATTTGTAGACATATGTTCAAATTTACAAAATATCCAATGGCATTCTCTATTTTTATAAATTCACTATATATTTTTTATGACAGAAAGGATTACTCTATCTTTGACTCAGAAAAATCGTATATGATGCCTAAATTTTTTCTTACCCTACTTTTAATGGTTACCTTATTTGATTCGCTAAGTCAAAAAAATACGACTCCACAAATGGGTCCATGGCGAGTAGAAATGAAGCATTTTAGTGGAACTCTTCCCTTTAACTTCATCGTTAATCCCAGTAAAAATCAACATAAATTCAACATTAAAATTCAAAATGGATCTGAAAAATTCTCTTTAGAAGAATCCTTTTATAGAGGCGATTCACTGGTGATCCCTTTTGACCTATATGATTCTGAGATTGTTACCTTTTTAACAAATTCAAAAAAAATGAATGGGTATTGGGTCATGAAAAGAAATGACAAAGCTATTTTTCGCATTCCATTAGAAGCAACCGCAGGTTCTACAGAGCGATACACAAACCTAAAACCCTCAAAAATAAATGTGACAGGAAATTGGAAGGCTGATTTTTGGAGCGACGAAAATATCCACAGTCCTGGAATAGGCATGTTCAAGCAGGTAGGCAATTCCGTCACAGGCACCTTTCTGAAGCCGAGTGGCGACTACCGATTTTTACAGGGAAATGTAAGCGGAGACAGCTTATTCATGAGTTATTTTGACGGAAGCTATTGCATGCAAATCCGTGTTAAAGTGAAAGGGAAAGAGTTAAACGGGAATTTCTACACAGGATTAGCGGGGAAAAGAAATTTGAAAGCAACATTAGATCCGAAAGCCAGCCTACCCGATCTAAAAAAATTAACTTATTTAAAGCCAGGATTTGACCGGATTCATTTCTCACTGCCAGATACAGACGGAAATACGATTAGTTTACAAGATGCTAGATTTAAAGGCAAGGTCGTTGTCATTGAATTGATGGGTTCTTGGTGCCCGAATTGCATCGACGAATCTAGATTTTTATCCCCTTATTATAAAAAAAATAAATCTAAAGGTCTTGAAGTCATTGGACTTTCATTTGAGTATTCGGACGACATGAAAATTTCTGGTCCTAAAATCAAAAACTTCATCGCTAAAATCGGAATTCCCTATCCAATTGTATTGGCAGGACAACCAGATGATTCGACCATTGAAAAAGTATTGCCCATGTTGCATAAAATCAACGGCTACCCTACGACTTTCATTATTGACAAACAAGGCAAAGTGCGTGAAATCCATACGGGTTTTTCGGGACCAGGCACGGGGGTTTATCATACCGATTGGATACAGGAATTTGATAAAACGATACAAGCACTTTTAACCGAAAAATAATGAAATTTAAAATAGCCATTCTCTTTCTTTGCCTTGCAATCCCATTAAAAAATATAGCTCAAAAACCCGCCAAAAAAATTCGTTGGAAAGCTCCTGTAGCCTTAGGGCTTACAAGCCTTTTGCTTTATAATTCTTCATCCAAAGATGCACAAAGCACTATTTATAGAAATAATTTTTCAAGCTTCTCAACTAAGCTGGACGACATATTGCAATACACGCCAACAATCCTGAATGTTGGCCTCGCTGCTAGTGGATTAAAGACAAAAAACACCAGAGCAGATCGCTTGGGCATTTTTGTTTTAGGTACTGGAATATATGTAGTCGCAACCCAAGGCTTAAAGTATGCGATCAATGAAACTCGACCTAATGGAGCTGAGCGTTCATTCCCCTCAGGTCACGCAGCCACGGCATTTTTTGGTGCCACGCTATTAGCGAAAGAATATGGTGAAAATTATCCATGGATTGCCGTGGGCGGCTATACTATAGCAGGAACAACGGCCGTATTACGAATGGCCAATAACCAACATTGGGCTAGTGATGTTTTGATGGGTGCTGGAATAGGTATCGTGTCGGCAGAAATCGCTTCCTACCTGTATCCTAAAATAAAATCTAAGCTATTTAATTCGAAATCGGCATGGAATTTTGAGCCACAAATTGCTCCTAATTATTATGTAGCCCGATTAAACTACTCGTTTTAAACCAATAATAAATACGTAGCAGCACCGGCAAAGTATCCCAATAGAGCTAGAATTCCTATTTTTTTAGCATACCAGATAAATTCGATTTTTTCCATCCCCATCACGGCGACACCCGCTGCGGAGCCAATAATCAAAATACTTCCACCGGTACCCGCACAAAAAGCCAAATATTCCCACATGCTATGATCCAACGGGAAATCAGTCAAATGATACATCCCCATGGTTGCTGCCACGAGTGGAACATTATCTACGACCGAAGAAGCCAAGCCGATAATCGTTACGATTAAGTATTGATTCCCCAACGTGTTTTCTAGGAAAACAGCTAAAGACTCGAGATATCCAAAAGATTCTAAGGCGCCTATGGCCAACAAAATACCCAAGAAAAAAAGTACGCTAGATGTATCCACTTTACTTAAGGCAAAACCAACCGTGTAGGGTTTTTTGGCAGCTTCATCCTTGTCCGAATGCAATATTTCAGAAATGATCCATACAATTCCTAAACCTAATAAAATTCCCATGTAGGGAGGAAGATGCGTAATCGACTTAAAGATAGGAACCCCTAATAAACTAGCGATCCCTGCAAAAAGCATAATTTTTCCCTCCTTTTCTTCCGCTTTACTTAAGGCTGGAAGTGGATGAGGAACACCTAATTTTTCGTTTCTAACCCAATAAGAGCCTACAGCCAATGGAACTAATAAAGAAATTAATGCCGGTAAAAATAAAACCTTAATAATTCCCCAAGCAGATATTTGACCGCCAATCCAAAGCATGGTTGTTGTAACATCCCCTATCGGAGACCAAGCACCCCCCGCATTTGCCGCGATGACCACCACTCCCACAAAATATTTCCTCGTTTGTGAATCTGAAATTAACTTGCGTAAAAGCGTAACCATGACGATGGCCGTAGTTAAATTATCTAATGTGGCTGAGATAAAAAACGTGACAATCCCCACGATCCACAATAGCTTAGCTGAATTTTTTGTTTGTATTAATTGGTTCACAAATCTGAAACCCTGATGCGCATCGATTAACTCCACCAAAGTCATGGCGCCTAAAAGAAAAAATAAGATCTCCGAAGTACTCCCCAAATGATGAGATAGTTGTCCCAATTCCCCCTCCCCCTTAACCAAAGCAAATACCACCCAAACAAGGACACCGGTCAATAAAGCAGTTGCCGTTTTATTGATTTTCAATGGATGTTCAAACGCAATAGCGAGGTATCCTAGAATAAAAATGAAGACTGAAATTATTTCCATATGCATAAATATATAAAGAGAAAGTCAGAGATTCTGCTCTGACTTTCTTAATTATAGTAAATATTAACTCTATTTTAATTTAGCTACCGCAACTTTAATTCGCTCACAGGCTTCCTCCAATTGCTCATCAGCGGCGGCAGTTGAAATACGCATACAATCAGGAGCTCCAAAACCTGAGCCAGCGACTGTGGCTACAAAAGCATCCATCAACAACCATGTACAAAAATCATCTGAATCCTTGATGGTCGTTTTTCCATCCGATTTACCAAAATAATACGATATATCAGGGAAGGCATAAAATGCTCCATCGGGCATATTAACTTTAAAACCAGGTATTTCTCTTAATCTACCCACTACTAATTTTCTACGACGATCGTAGGCTTCCTTCATCTCGTACGCATGATCTAAAGGACCATTAAATGCCGCAACAGATGCCTTTTGTGCAATAGAATTGGTTCCTGAAGTCACCTGACCCTGTAATTTTTCTACTCCATCGGCAATCCATTTGGCGGCGGCAATGAATCCAATTCTCCAACCCGTCATCGCATGGCCTTTGGCAACCCCATTCACCGTAATAACACGTTCTTTAATTTCAGGAATTGATCCGATCGAAAAGTGACCTCCCTGTGTGAAGTTGATGTACTCATAAATCTCATCCGCCAAAACAAAAATGTTTTCATGGCGAGCCACTACATTAGCGATATCCCTTAATTCTGATTCTGTATAGACTGAACCTGTTGGGTTATTAGGCGATGAAAACATCACCATTTTAGTTTTTGGTGTAATAGCAGCTTCAAACTGCTCCGCTGTCACTTTAAAATTATTATCAAAAGCACCTTGTACAAGCACTGATTTTCCCTCGGCCAACTTCACCATCTCTGAATAAGAAACCCAATAAGGCGAGAAAATAATGACCTCATCTCCCGGATTAATTAATGCTGCAATGGCATTGGCCAACGAATGTTTCGCGCCGGTGGATACCACAATATTTTCTGAACCCCACTCTAAATTATTATCGCGCTTTAGTTTATTGGCAATTGCCATACGTAAATCAGGATAACCTGCCACGGGAGAATATCCGTGGAATCCATCGTCAATGGCCTTTTTTGCCGCATCACAAATGTGAGCTGGTGTTTTAAAATCTGGCTCGCCGACCGATAAACTAATTACTTGATGACCCTGAGAAGCAAGTTCTCGGGCTTTTTTGGTCATACCCAACGTGGATGACTCTTCTAATGCTTGGATGCGTTTCGCTAGTAAGGATACTGACATAAATTGATTTGAACTTTTACTGATAATTTGTGCAAAATTACCTTTTAAAAATCTGAATATCTAATAAAACTTGAAAAAAGGACTTAGATTAACTGACTTAATTTTACATAAACTCCCTTTTTAATGGACATTAACTCAAGGTGAGTTCCCTTTTCTACAATACTTCCTTGCTCTACGACAAGAATTTGATCCGCATGTTGGATTGTGCTCAATCGATGGGCAATGACAAGTACGGTCCGATTCTTCATCAAATTTCCAAGTGCAGCTTGAACTAATTTTTCGGATTCATTATCTAGCGCGCTAGTCGCTTCGTCCAAAATCAAAATGGGAGGATTTTTTAAAACGGCCCGAGCGATGGAAATCCGCTGGCGCTGGCCACCTGATAATTTGGATCCCCGGTCACCTATAATGGTTTGATATCCATCAGCACTCTCTGAAATAAATTCGTGGGCATTGGCAATTTTTGCGGCAGCTTCCACTTCAGTTAAGGTCGCCTCTGTGCCAAAAGCAATGTTATTGAAAATAGTATCATTGAACAAAACTGAT